>NZ_NCVH01000027.1:0-100649 GCF_002096855.1 Streptococcus mitis
TCGCGTTTGTCAAGAGTTTCAGCTTCTTTGCCGTTCACATCTTTCTTGATTTCTGGCTCTTCTGGAGTCGGTGGAGTTACTGGAACTTCGTTCGAGTCCTTGTGATATTTCGGATTGTGATCGATGTCATAAGAAGCCTTATTCGGAATCTCTGTCTTACCATCTTTATTCACATAAGCTGATAAGTTGGCATTATCTCTAATCTTAGCCTTGAAATTCACTTCAATAGACTTACCGGCATCTGCTTTTACAGAAGCTTCTGTAAAGGCAACTTTGATCACTTGGCCAGAAATTGTTACTGTCGCCTTCGATCCTGCATCCTCACCATCGAGTTTAACAGTAGCTGAAGCATTCTCACCAACAAATTCTAGAACTTCTTTCAACTCGTCTGTCATCTCAAATACAGTTGCATTGGCAGGCATTGTTGTTTTCAAAGTATAAGTAAATTCTTCATTACGTTTTGCAAGATCGTAACGTTCTGCTCCGTTTACTTCCTTCTTAAGCTTTGGAGTTGTTGTTGGCGGTGGAGTGACAGTGACTGGTTTTGATTCTTTCTTAGAATCAGGATTATCATTAATGATGTAGCTAGCAGTATTTGGTACTACTGGCTTGTCTTTTGCTTCATTTGGATAAGCAGTCAAGAGAGCATCGAAAGTGATGCCATCTTTAATCTTGGCATTGAATGAAACTTGGACTGCTTTACCAGCATATTGTTTCACTTGATCTTTTCCAAATGTGACTGTCAAGGTTTGACCTTCTGTTTTCACAGTCAAATCTTGAACAGCTTGGCCGTCAACAGTGACAGTTGCTTCCCCTTCAAATGCCAATTCTTTGACGATATCATCTGAAATGGTGAAGGTATCTGCCACGTGTGGAACCGTTGAGTCAATCGTATACGTGAAGACTTCTGATAACTTACCAAGATCTGCATGTTCCTGACCATTCACCTTCTTAGTGATTGGCGGTGGAGTCACAGTAACCGGTTTGGTTTCTTTCTCACCTTGTTGGTCATTCTTGTTGGTATAAGTAATCTTAGCTTTGTTCTCAATAGATGGAACTTTTGAGTCTTTCTTCACTTTGGCATGAATCACGAGCTCTACTTCTTGGTTACCGTAGTCACCCGCATTCGCAAAATCTTTCATCGTTGCAGTCACGGTTTGACCTTGAACTGTTACATCGAAGAATTTCGCTGCCGCTCCCTTGATTTCAGCTTGACCTGGAGTCAAGTTCTCATCCAAGGTATCTGTTACAACGAAGGACTTGTACGTTGTAATATCATTTGGCAATTTCGCTTTGATATTATATGTGAAGTCCGTTTCTGCCCCGATTGTTGCCTCTGTCAGTGTTTCGTTGATTTTCTTATCAACACCTGGCTCTGATGGAGGGGTTACGGTGACAGGTTTCGTTTCTTTTTCTCCGCTATGATCGTTCTTATCTGTGAAGCTGAACTTCGCAGTATTTGGAATGTTGATACGAGTCACTCCATCATTGATCTTAGCCGGAATAATCAATTCCACTTCTTGACCAGCAAGGTCTGTAGCCTTCGCAAAGTCCTTCATCGTTGCAGTCACGGTTTGACCCTCAACTGTTACATCGAAGAAGGCTGCAGCTGCTCCTTTGATAACTGGTTTGCTTGAAGTTTCATTGATAACTGACAAATCTCCTTCAAGTGTATCTGTAATCACAAATTTCTTGTAATCTGTAATATCTGTTGGAAGTTTTGTCTTGATGTTGTAGTTGTATGCTTGACCTGTAGGAATATCTAAGTGATCAAGTGTTTCATTGATCTTCTTCGTTACAGGAGGTGGCGTTACGGTGACAGGTTTCGATTCAACTTCTTTCTCTACATTGTTTTCATTTGTAAATGAAATACTTGCTTTGTTATCGATAACTTTACCTGTAACACCATTTTTAACTTTTGCAGGAATTACCAATTCAACTGTAGTGTATTTAGCAAGGTCTGCAAATTTTCCATCTTTCACAGTTGCAGTAACAGTTTGACCGTTCTTTTCTACCGTGAAGAGGTCAGCAGCATCACCTTTAATAGAAGCTTCGCCATCGAATTCCAAGTCATTATCAAGGGTATCGCTGATTACAAACTTCTTATAAGAAGCAATGTCTGCAGGGATGTTTGTAGTGATGTTGTAAGTGTAAGGTTGCCCATCAAACGTTTGGAAGCTATCCAAGTTTTCATTGATTTTCTTATCAATCGTTGGTTCTTTTGGTTTTGGTGGGGTAACCGTTACTTCGTTAGATGTTTGTTTCACATCGTTCAAGATCACATCCGCTGTATTTGGTACTTTTACTTGACCATCTTTCTTGTATTTAGAAAGATCAGCACCTTTACGGATTTTCGCCTTAAAGGTTAATTCTACATATTGAATGTCTTTCACCTTACGGCGATTCACTTTACGAGTGATTTTTTCAAGATTAGTTTTGTCTAGTGTCAACGAAACGGTTTGACCTGAAACGGTTGTCGCACCTTTCAAATCAGCGTTATCTTTTCCACCGAGTTTTACATTCAAACTATCTGCTTGAACTTCTAACTCTGGAACAACTGTATCTGTCAGCGTAAAGTTGTCCGCAATACCTGGCCATGGAGCAGTCACCTTGTACTCAAAGAGTTCCTCTTCTGCTTTCAAATCTTCATGTTCTTTGTCATTAACCTTCTTCGTAATCTCTGTTACTACTGGTGGTTTAACATAGACTGGGTTTGAACGGCGGATTGTGCTTGGTTTGTCAGTTGTCTTAGCATGTTTACTTGGATCAGGATTATTATCCTCACCATTCCACATGATGTTCCCTTGGTTTAGGAGACCAAATCCATCATTTTCCTGAAGAAGAGCCATGAATTCCTTGCTTGCCTGATTATTTCGGTATTTCTCCTTCAAACGAACCTTGATGGTCATTTGAGCTTTCTTAAAGAGTAAGTAATCATAGCCATTCACACTTGGTACGTCCGCAACAACAACGTCTTGTTCATTTCCAAGTTCATCATTTTGTTTCACAACACGAGTCATGATGGTACCATTAGGACCAGAAGCATGGTGACCTACAACTTCCAAGCGATAGTCAAGCGGATCTGTCAGCATGACATTTTGCTTGAATTCATTTGGAACGTTGTTGAAGTTATAATCAAGAGTGTAAGTAAATTCTTCTGCCTTGTCTGACAATTGAGCTGAATAAGCTTTTTTCTTCGTCAAAGCAAGCGGATCCTCAATTTCACCCAAGTCATTACTTTTGTCTGCGTCGTCTATCTTCTTAGTTACACTTGGATAACAGTAGGCAAGTTCTTGAACTTCAACAGTTTCATTGCTTCCACCTATCTTCCCAGTTTCAAACTCACCAGCTTTAAAAGTACCCGTTAATTCAGGGACAGGGACCTTCTCTTTTTGAGGTACATAGTCTGCAGGTGGATCAACTTCATCTTCTTCTTCAATAGCAGCAACGTGTGCTTCCTTACTCAAATCATAGTCAAATTTGTTGTCACCTGGGTTAAAGACACTCTCTGGTACAGAGATAGTAACTTTATCTCCATTTTGTGTAATTTTCCCACGAATTTCTTTTGTCGAGTCTTTGACTTCCGAAACAATTTTCTTACCATTGATACGGATGGCATCAACTTTGTAACCCGGTGTAATATCAAACTCACCAGTGATATCTTCCTTAATCAAGGCTGCCATTACAGATTCTAGGATTCGATTTGAAAATCTGTTAATATCATTTTGTTCATTGACATAGAAAGATATATTTTTGCCATTCACTTCTTTGTCTGGTGAAGCCATCGATTGAAGAGCATCATGGAAAATTTCTTGAACTGAACGGTTGTCCCCAATATTAATCGTATTGCCAAAACCATTCAGATAAGCACGACCATATTGATAATATGGTTCAGTGAAGGTATTAACACGTTCCCAGAAACCTACAACCACAGAACCTTCTGAACCAACCGCTGCTTTCAGCTGATCACCAGCATCTCTCAACTCATTGGCACGACCAGTAATATCTTGAGCAGCTTCTGGATAGCTATTTACTCCCCAAGCACGTTGGATAGCCCACGTTCTTGTATAGCTCTTATCCATTACAACTGTGTTAGACCCTGGCAGACGGTAACCATTGGCTACCCCATCCGTTACCAGGAGGAAGACTGTCTTACGACCGTTTTCCATATTCCCTTTGACACGGTTGTACTGATCGATCGTATCTTGAATGGCTGGAACAGTTGGAGTTCCACCATCAACTGCAATATTATCAATGAATTTATGAACTTTATTTTGATCGCTTGTTAAGCCGCTATTCCCATAGGTATAGTGTTTACCAGTTATATTCGGATCGGTAAATGTACCTGTAGGATTGCCACTGAAATCGTTATTATTAAAGTAACGCACCTGATCCAGACCTTGGTAAGAAGCTACGAAAACGCGGTCAGTTGTCCGAGGGTCGTCAGTCTTAACGAGATAAGGATTTGTCTCATCATATTGTTCCGGACGAACATATGTTGTCAAACGTTTAAGAGCACGTTTGACACTTGGAATCGTTTCTCGGAATGACCCACTTGCATCCTGCAGAATAACAAGATCGATTGGTTGTCTTGGAACCGACCAAGCAATTTTCTCTGTTTTTTCAATTTTACGGTAACAACCATTTTGTGTTATTTTTGTATTCGATCCAACTTGTGTTGTTTCAATACCTTCTGCTGAAGCCGTTCTTCCGAATAACATACTTGCAAATCCTAACGGAATAGATATGAACAAAATCATGAACAAAATGGAGACCTTTTTGATGAAATCTTTCATGTTATTTTCTGAAATCTTATTGCGATTTCTTCCTCCTTTTTTCTATAGCAGATATATTAATCTAGTAGTTCTTGCAACTCTTTCGAGAAGTTTTCAGCAGTGGTATGATTTACTAATACATTCTTTACCTGTTGCTGTTTTGTTACAAGATACATACTTGGTATAGTTTGAACCTGTAAAAGATCGGCCGCGGACTGATCTTCGTCATAATAATACGGGAAGGTATATCCTTTTTCTTTGATATACTGATCCGCACTTTCCTTTGTTTCTTTACCTGGTTCGTTCAAATTCAATAGAACAAAATGAATTTGGTCTCCATACTTCTCATACATCTGCTGAACAATAGGTAGTTGTTTCTGACAATGCGGACACCAACTAGCCCATTCCACAACTAACATGGGTTTATCATACAGCTCTGAACTAGCAATCAATATACCTTTTTGAGTGGTCATTTTAAATTCTGGAAGTTGTTGACCTTTTAAACTCAAAGCTGTATTGTTCTCATCACTCGAAGTTGATTGCTGAACCGATGAATCGCCTATGTTTCCATCCTTAGTGGGTCTGGTGTAATAAAGTAAACCCACCACTAAACCTATGATGACCACCACCGCTAAAAATGGTAGCCACCACTTGTCTTTTTGCATAACGTCTCCTTTCTTATAATAGTAAAATACCATGAATGTTCTTTATTCATTTAATATATCAATATACCCTAAAAAATCGTTTTATTACATTCATGCTAGATGACATTATACCACTTATCACAGCATTTTTCAAGCAATATTTTTTCAAATATTCAACTTTCTAAAAGAATTCAAAAAGCCGATAAATTCATATATTACAGGGACATCCCAAAAAACAAGTTGGTGTCACTTCTGAAATTTGTCAGAATATTCCCATTTCCGATGCATAATTGTAAGCAAGCTAAGAAATGCGAATTGCCTATACTAAAATTTGCATCAAAATACTTTTATAACATTGCAAAAAATAAAAAAAGATTGCCCATTCGAACAACCTCTTTTCTGCTATTAATACAAATCAAGATAATTATCAACTTCCCATTGTGAAACGAAGGTTGCATAACTTGCCCATTCGATTCGTTTGGCTTCAAGGAAACTAGTATAGATATGTTCTCCAAGAGCCGCTCTGACAACTTCATCTTCAGTCAGAGCTTTCAAAGCGTTGTGAAGGGTTGATGGAAGGTCTGTAATGCCAGCTTCCTTGCGCTCTTCTGCTGTCATGATGTAGATATTTTCTTCGATAGGAGCTGGTGCTTCTATTTTGTTTTCAATACCATGCAAACCAACCTCCAAAAGAACAGCCATAGCGATGTATGGGTTTGCCATCGGATCCACTGAACGCAACTCAAGACGAGTTCCCATACCACGTGAAGCAGGTACACGCACAAGTGGCGAACGGTTACGACCAGCCCAAGCAATATAAACAGGAGCTTCATAACCCGGAACCAAACGTTTGTATGAGTTAACCGTTGGATTCATGATAGCAGTATAGTTGTAGGCATGCTTAATCAAACCACCGAGGAAATGGTAGGCCGTTTCTGACAACTGCATTCCTTTTGGATCATTTGGATCAAAGAAGGCATTGTTTCCTTCTGCATCAAACAAGGACATATTACAGTGCATACCTGATCCGGCAATACCAAATTTTGGTTTTGCCATAAAGGTTGCGTACAAACCATGTTTACGAGCAATCGTTTTAACAACGAGTTTAAAGATTTGAATCTTGTCACAGGCACGGAGGACTTCATCATACTTGAAGTCAATTTCATGTTGTCCAACCGCAACCTCGTGGTGACTCGCTTCTACTTCAAATCCCATTTTGGTCAAGACATTCACAATCTCACGACGTGTGTTGTCCGCAAGGTCAGTAGGCGCCAAATCAAAGTAGCCACCCTTATCATTTACTTCAAGTGTTGGGTCTCCATTTTCATCAAGTTTAAATAGGAAGAATTCTGGCTCTGGTCCAAGGTTGAACGATTTGAATCCTACTTCCTCCATGTGACGAAGAGCACGTTTCAAATTGCCACGAGGGTCACCTGCAAATGGTTCACCTTCTGTTGTATAGACATCACAGATCAAACCTGCAACACTTCCATTTTCATCTCCCCACGGGAAGACTGTCCATGTATCCAAGTCTGGGTACAAGTACATATCTGACTCATTGATACGTACAAAACCTTCAATAGAAGATCCATCAAACATAGCCTTATTTGACAAGACCTTATCTAACTGTTCATCTGTAGCAGGAATTTCGACGTTTTTCATGGTTCCTAAAATATCTGAGAACATGAGACGGATAAAGGTAACATTTTTTTCCTTGACTTCACGACGAATATCTGCAGCTGTGATTGGCATGAGTTTTCTCCTTAATTATGACTACTTGCGGTTGCCTAACCGCGACCAAAAGGTGACTGCGCTGAAGCAAAGCGTCCCTGTTGGAGGAGCTCATTATGAAGCGCACGACGCACCTCCGTTGGGCTTACTGCTTTCTTGGATTTCGCCTCACGCTCAGCGTATTTCTTCTTAATGGCAGCGATATTGAAACCTTCAGAGATATAATCTTTGATCTCAAGCAAACGATCCATGTCATTCAAGGAATACATGCGACGGTTCCCTTCGTTTCGATCAGGCTTTATCAACTCTTGATCTTCATAATAACGAATCTGACGCGCCGATAGATCGGTCAACTTCATCACACTACCGATAGGAAAAACAGCCATATTTCGACGAAATTCTTTTTCCTTCATTTACAATTTCCTTCTTTCTGTCTATTATAGTCTAAAAAAATCCATACGTCAATTAATAATGTCACAAAATGTAACATTATTATCTTTTTTTCTCTAAAAGATTTCTGAAACGGTCAATATCATAATTTACAAGGATTGCGACAAAAACTCCCATAAATGTTTCAAATACGCGCGCAAACACGTACAAAAATGTTTCTCCACTTGGTATTGATAGGGTAATGATCAACATAGCCGCTACACCACCAATAACTCCTGTCTTGTTGTTCATGGCTACATTTGTCATAATGGTTAACATGGTGCAGATTGGAACAACTACCAAGGTCACCCAAAAGGCTTCGTGGAAAAAGGTATTTAATAAGAAGAAGACCAGGGCGTATAGGCCACCGATACTATTTCCTAGAATACGCGAAGTCCCAAAATGAACACTCTTATCAAAACTCTCCCTCAGGCTAAAAACGGCTGTCAAAGCACCGATTTGCAGGCCTTTCCAACCAAAAAATCCAAAAATCAAGAGAACTAGAAAAACAGCAATACCTGTTTTAAAGGTTCGCATACCAAGTCTGAACTGGGATTTATCGAATTTATATTTTTTAAAATAACTCATAATCTCAACTTTCTATTTCCATTTTATCATAAATCAGTTGATTTTATGAGCCAAAATCGATAGGAAACGTTTTTAATTCAAACAACAAGAAAAAGAGGAAACAAAGTTCCTCTTTTCATCGTTTCATTTAGGAAAGCTTATTTTTCTGTAAGTGCAGCCAATCCTGGCAATACTTTACCTTCAAGGAGTTCCATTGAAGCTCCACCACCAGTAGAGATCCATGAGAACTTGTCTGCACGTCCAAGGTTGATCGCTGCGGCAGCTGAGTCACCACCACCGATGATTGATTTAACGCCTGGTTGTTTCACGATAGCGTCCATCACACCGATTGTACCAGCTTGGAAGTCTGGGTTTTCAAAGACACCCATAGGTCCGTTCCATACAACTGTTTTGGCACCAGTCAAAGCTTCGTCAAATTTAGCGATAGATTTTGGACCGATATCAAGGCCAAGGAATCCTTCAGAAACTGCTTCACCTTCAGTGTCACGCACTTCAGTGTAGCCAGCAAATGCGTTAGCTTCTTTTGAGTCAACTGGCAAGATCAATTTACCGTTTGCTTTTTCAAGAAGAGCTTTCGCAACATCCAATTTGTCTTCTTCTACAAGTGAGTTACCGATTTCGATACCTTGTGCTTTGTAGAATGTGTAAGTCATACCACCACCGATAAGGACTTTATCAGCTTTTTCAAGCAAGTTTTCGATAACACCGATCTTGTCTGAAACTTTTGAACCACCAAGGATAGCCACGAATGGACGTTCTGGAGCTTCAACGGCTTCTTGGATGTAGGCAATTTCGTTTTCAAGAAGGAAACCAGCAACTGCTTTTTCAACGTTTGCTGAGATACCAACGTTAGATGCGTGTGCGCGGTGAGCTGTACCGAATGCATCGTTTACAAAGATACCATCTCCAAGTGATGCCCAGTATTTACCAAGTTCAGAATCGTTTTTAGATTCTTTTTTGCCGTCAACATCTTCGTAACGAGTGTTTTCAACCAAGAGAACTTGTCCATCTTCAAGAGCGTTAACAGCGGCTTCCAATTCAGCACCACGTGTAACACCTGGGATAAATTTAACTTCTTGTCCCAATTTAGCAGCCAAGTCAGCAGCTACAGGAGCAAGTGACTTACCTTCTTTATCTGCTTCTTCTTTTACACGTCCAAGGTGAGAGAAGAGGATTGCACGTCCACCTTGTTCAAGGATGTACTTGATAGTTGGAAGAGCTGCAGTGATACGGTTGTCGTTAGTGATTACGCCATCTTTTACAGGTACGTTGAAGTCAACACGAACGAGGACTTTTTTACCTTTCAAGTCAACGTCTTTAACAGTAAGTTTTGCCATGTTACAAAAACCCCTTTATTTATTTTATTCGAAACTATTATATCACACTTTGGAAATATAAGGAAAGATTTCACAAGATTTTTCGATATTTAATCTTTGTGACATCCTAGAGTATATTATTTTTGCTTTTTCTAACGAATTTTCTTTCTAAAATCTCAGCTAAACACTTGTGAGATTTACTTTTATCCTTTAAAATAGAATAGGAGAAATTCCGTTATTATTTTCCGGAGGAAAAAGAAATGTCCATTAATTGGCAGGAAATTTTATTTCACTTTTTAGGAGGTCTAGGACTGTTTTTATACAGTATCAAGACCATGGGAGACGGTTTGCAACAAGCTGCTGGAGATCGCCTTCGTTTTTACATTGACAAGTACACTAGCAATCCCTTTTTAGGTGTTCTAGTCGGGATTGTCGTGACCGCCCTGATTCAGTCAAGTACAGGGGTTACAGTTATCACGGTTGGGCTGGTCAGCGCTAGTCTTCTCACTCTTAGACAGGCTATCGGAATTATCATGGGAGCTAACATCGGAACTACCGTTACTTCCTTTATCATCGGTTTCAAACTAGGTGAGTATGCTTTACCCTTGATTTTCCTTGGAACCATGTTCCTCTTCTTTACAAAAAACAGAACAGCAAACAATATCGGGCGCATCCTGTTTGGTGTCGGGGGAATCTTCTACGCCCTTAACCTCATCAGTGCCGGTATGAGCCCACTTAAAGATTTACCACAATTCAAGGAGTATATGGTCACCTTGGGACAAAACCCCATTTTAGGAGTGGTGGCCGGTGCAGTGATTACCGTCCTCATCCAGGCTTCCTCGGCTACAATCGGGATTTTGCAAGGCCTCTATGCAGGTGGGTTCCTTGACCTTAAAGGTTCACTACCAGTTCTCTTCGGAGATAATATCGGGACAACCCTAACCGTTATCATTGCGGCAGCTGGAGCCAATGTTTCTGCGAAACGTGTTGCAGCAACCCACGTTACCTTTAACGTTCTAGGGACCATTCTTTGCTTAATTTTATTAGGCCCCTTCACTGCTATGATCGAGTACTTCCAGGCACTCCTTCACCTCTCACCTGAGATGACGATCGCCTTCTCTCACGGTGCCTTTAACGTCAGTAACACCATTGTACAATTTCCATTCATCGGAGCCTTGGCCTACTTTGTAACCAAGCTCATCCCTGGTGAAGACGAGGTTGTCAAGTACGAGCCCCTCTATCTCGACGAGCAACTTATCCAGCAATCTCCTTCCATCGCTTTAGGAAATGCCAAAAAAGAACTCCTTCACTTGGGAAATTATGCTTCTAAAGCCTTTGACCTTTCATACAACTACATCATTGACCTCAATGAAAAGGTTGCTGAAAAAGGCCACAAGACGGAAGAAGCCATCAATACCATTGATGAAAAATTGACTCGTTACCTTATTACTCTTTCAAGTGAAGCCCTTAGCCAGAAAGAAAGTGAAGTGCTGACCAACATCCTTGATTCATCCCGTGATTTGGAACGGATTGGGGATCACGCTGAAGCCCTAATCAATCTGACTGACTACCTTCAACGTAAAAATGTTGAGTTTTCTGAAGCTGCTTTGCAGGAATTGGCTGATATCTATCAAAAAACCACTGGCTTTATCAAGGATGCCCTTGATAGCGTGGAAAACAATGATATTGAAAAAGCTCAAAGTCTGATTGAACGCCATAAAGAAATCAACAATATGGAGCGTGTTCTCAGAAAGACCCACATCAAACGCCTCAACAAGGGTGAGTGTTCAACACAAGCTGGGGTCAACTTTATCGACATCATTTCCCACTATACTCGTGTATCTGACCACGCTATGAATCTAGCTGAAAAAGTCATCGCTGAACAAATCTAAAAACCAAGAAGCTATCCTAAATGGGATGGCTTTTTCTTCTCCTAATCAAGAATTACTCTTCTACCATATAGAAAAATGCTTTGATTCACAATGGAATCAAAGCATTTTAAAGAGCTCCCCGTACATAAGCGCAGAAGCCGCAGTTCCTCTGTACTTTGCTTCTTCTCTTTTGATAAAGCGAGCCAAGTTGAGCAACTCAGGTGCCGGATGTTTGGGATTTAGGAGCAATTCACGATTGACCAGGCCTGAGAGACGAACTGCCAGCAATTGCTCATTTGTAGCAGGTAGTTTTTTAGCAGTCTCTAGGAGAGCAGCAACTAAATCTTCACTCAAATCATGTCGAGCATGATTGTAAAGATCTTTTACAAGGCTTTCTAGGTTTGGTTCTACCATCCCTACCACCTCCTTAAGTTTAATAATTTTTAATCAAGTCAACTGTTGAACGATCCAATTTTTTCACCAAGGCTTGCAAGAAAGCTTGAGCTTCTAAGAAGTCATCCATAGCGTAGAGGGTTTGATGAGAATGGATATAACGAGCGCAAACACCGATTGTTGTAGATGGGACACCACCATTTTTCAAATGAGCTGCGCCAGCGTCTGTTCCGCCTTTACCACAGTAGTATTGGTACTTGATACCAGCTTCTTCAGCCGTTGTCAAAAGGAAATCCTTCATTCCTGGGAGAAGCAAGTGACCTGGATCGTAGAAACGAATCAAGGTTCCATCTCCAATCTTGCCTTGGCCACCATACACATCACCAGCAGGTGAGCAATCAACTGCTAGGAATACTTCTGGGTCAAACTTGGTTGTAGATGTATGAGCACCGCGGAGACCAACTTCTTCTTGGACGTTAGAGCCAAGATAGAGTTCATTTCCCAGTTTTTGACCTGACAGAGCTTCCGCCAACTCGCTCACCATAAGAACACCGTAGCGATTGTCCCAAGCTTTTGAGATGATATTTTTTTCATTGGCTGTCAAGATTGCAGAACTATCTGGTACGATGGTGTCGCCAGGACGAATGCCAAAGCTTTCTGCCTCAGTCTTGTCCGCAAAACCACCATCAAAGACGATATCTGCAATGGCTGGCATGGTTGGTCCGCCCTTACCACGAGTCAAATGTGGCGGAACAGAACCTGAAATCACAGGAATTTCACGACCGTCACGAGTAAAGAGTTTAAAGCGCTGGCTACTAACCACCATAGGATTCCAACCGCCAATCTCAACGACACGGAAGGTACCGTCTGGCTTAATCTCGCTGACCATAAAACCAACTTCATCCATGTGAGAAGCGACCAAGACGCGCGGTGCATCTGCAGCCTCTGAATGCTTAATTCCGAAAATACCACCCAAGCCATCTGTCACCACTTCATCCACGTGCGGGGTCAACTTTTCACGAAGATAAGCACGGACAGGTGCTTCATGACCTGAGATCGCAGCAAGTTCTGTTACTTCTTTGATTTTTGAAAATAATGTTGTCATTTCAGTTCCTTCTTTCTTTCATCCATTTTACCACTTTTTATAGGAGAAGGATAGCGGGAAGGTAGATTGGGTTTTGCAAGTTTATCCTATAAAAGAGGGATTTAGCACTTGTTTCAGGAATTTTTCTTTCTTTTTACATTAAATTGTCAGAAAATTTATTGACAGATTAAAGAAATCGTGTTACAGTAATATCCACAGATATCTTTCGGTACCAAATCTACATGAAAGGATGGGGTATGAAACTTTCTCATTATTTAATTGGCTTACTTCTACTCCTAATTTTTCTCTCTATTAGCATTGGGACCAGTGATTTTTCATGGGGAAAGCTCTTTGCACTGGATCATGAAACTTGGCTTCTCTTTCAAGAGTCCCGTCTTCCAAGGACCATTAGCATTCTTCTGACTGCCTCTAGTATGAGTATGGCAGGACTTCTCATGCAGACTATCACTCAAAATCAGTTTGCTGCTCCGAGTACAGTTGGAACCACTGAAGCCGCCAAACTGGGAATGGTATTGAGCCTCTTTGTCTTTCCGTCGGCTAGTCTAACCCAAAAGATGCTCTTTGCTTTTGTTTCATCCATCGTATTCACCCTCTTCTTCCTAGCCTTTATGACCATTTTTACTGTAAAGGAAAGGTGGATGTTGCCTCTGATTGGGATCATCTATAGCGGGATTATCGGTTCTGTGACAGAAGTTATCGCCTACCGTTTCAATCTAGTTCAGAGTATGACTGCCTGGACCCAGGGCTCCTTCTCCATGATTCAGACCCATCAGTATGAATGGCTCTTTTTAGGCCTCATTATCCTGATAGCCGTTTGGAAATTATCCCAAACTTTTACCATCATGAATCTAGGAAAAGAAACTAGCGAAAGTTTGGGGATTTCCTACTCCCTACTTGAAAAACTGGCCCTCTTTCTGGTGGCGCTAACAACTAGTGTCACCATGATTACCGTGGGTGGCTTGCCATTTCTCGGGGTCATCGTTCCCAATCTTGTTCGCAAGCGTTATGGAGATAATCTAAGTCAGACCAAACTCATGGTCGCACTGGTTGGTGTCAATCTAGTTCTGGCCTGCGATATCCTATCCCGAGTTCTGATTCGGCCCTATGAGTTGTCTGTCAGTCTCTTGCTAGGAATCATCGGTAGCCTCGTCTTTATCCTACTTCTCTGGATAGGGGGACGAAAAGATGCAGTTTAAAAGCAAACATACCAAACTCTTCTGCCTTCTCATTATTCTTGCCGTCGGAGCTTGTCTTCTCTACTTTTGGCCCATTACTCACCTGTCAGTCTTTGCTTGGAAATTGCGTTCCCAAAAGATAGTTGTTTATCTCTTGGTAGCCATCGCGACTGGGATTTCGACCATTAGTTTTCAAACCCTGACGGAAAATCGTTTCCTGACGCCAAGTATTTTGGGAATCGAATCCTTCTACGTCCTACTACAAACCCTACTACTGGTTTTTGAAAGCAAGTTTCTTCAACTCGGGAAGTCTCCTATCTTAGAAATCCTAGTTTTGCTTCTACTTCAATCCCTCTTCTTTCTTGCCTTACAAGGCTACTTGAAGACACTGATGAAACAAGACCTGGTCTTCATCCTGCTAATCTGTCTAGCCCTCGGAAGTCTCTTTCGAAATATCAGTACCTTCCTTCAGGTCCTGATGGATCCAAACGAATACGATAAACTGCAGAACAGTCTCTTTGCCTCCTTTCAACATCTCAACACTTCCATCCTAGCTATCGGCTCTATGATTATCCTTGCTTTGACCATCTTTTTCATTCGGAAAGCAGTCATTCTGGATGTCTTGCACCTACAAAGAGAAACGGCTCAGATATTGGGACTCGATGTTGAAAAAGAACAGAAAGAACTCCTCTGGGGCATCGTGCTTTTGACCTCAACGGCCACTGCCTTGGTAGGACCTATGGCCTTCTTCGGCTTTATGCTGGCTAACCTCACCTACCTGATTGTCAAAGACTATCGGCACAAGTTACTCTTTATCGTAGCCATTCTGGTTGGATTTATTAGCTTGACCTTGGGGCAGGCCCTGATTGAACGAGTATTTGCTCTGGAAATTCGCATCAGTACGATCATCGAGAGCGTAGGTGGTCTCTTATTCTTTATCTTACTATACAGGAGGGCGCGTCAGTGAAACTGGAAAACATTGACAAATCCATTCAAAAACAGGATATTTTGCAAGACATTTCACTTGAAATCAGTCCTCAGAAACTGACAGCCTTTATCGGTCCAAATGGTGCTGGAAAATCAACTCTCCTCTCCATCATGAGCAGACTGACCAAGAAGGATCAGGGAATACTCAGTATCAAAGGCCGTGAAATCGAAAGCTGGAATTCACAAGAACTGGCTCAAGAACTGACTATCCTAAAGCAGAAAATCAATTACCAAGCCAAATTGACGGTTGAAGAACTGGTCAGTTTTGGACGTTTTCCCTACAGCCGAGGTCGACTGAGAGCAGAAGACTGGGAAAAAATCCGAGAAACTCTGGACTATTTAGAACTGACCAACTTAAAAGACCGCTACATAGATAGCCTGTCTGGAGGCCAACTCCAGCGGGTCTTTATCGCTATGGTATTGGCCCAGGATACGGACTTTATCTTGCTGGACGAACCACTCAACAATCTCGACATCAAGCAAAGCGTCAGTATGATGCAGATTCTCAAGCGACTGGTGTCAGAGCTCGGCAAGACCATTATCATCGTTCTCCACGATATCAACATGGCCAGTCAGTATGCGGATGAAATTGTTGCCTTCAAGGACGGTCAAGTCTTTAGCAAGGGAACAACCAATCAAATCATGCAGGCTGACCTGCTCAGTCAACTTTATGAGATTCCCATCACGCTAGCTGATATCAATGGCAAAAAGATCTGTATCTATAGCTAGTAACATAGAAGCTCAAGTTAGAGAACCTTCAGTCTCTTAGTCAATAAGACCAAGAGACTCCCTAAATCGTTATCACATTTTAAAAAGGAGAAATCATGAAAACATCCCTTAAACTTTACCTCACTGCCCTAGTGGCCAGCTTCTTGCTCCTACTTGGTGCATGTAGTACAAATACAAACTCAAGCACTAGTAAGTCGGAAACAAGCAGCTCTGCTCCAACAGAAGTGACTATTAAAAGCTCACTGGACGAAGTCAAACTTTCAAAAGTTCCTGAAAAAATTGTTACCTTTGACCTCGGTGCTGCGGATACTATTCGCGCTTTAGGTTTTGAAAAGAATATCGTGGGAATGCCTACAAAAACAGTACCAACCTATCTCAAAGACCTAGCTGGAAAAGTTAAAAATGTTGGTTCTATGGTTGAGCCAGACCTAGAAGCCCTTGCTGCTCTTGAACCAGATTTGATTATCGCTTCACCACGTACCCAAAAATTCGTAGATAAATTCAAAGAAATTGCTCCGACTGTTCTCTTCCAAGCAAGCAAGGACGACTACTGGACTTCTACCAAGGCTAATATCGAATCCTTAGCAAGCGCCTTTGGTGAAACTGGTACACAGAAAGCCAAGGAAGAATTGACCAAGCTAGACAAGAGCATCCAAGAAGTCGCTACTAAAAATGAAAGCTCTGACAAAAAAGCCCTTGCCATCCTCCTCAACGAAGGGAAAATGGCAGCCTTTGGTGCCCAATCTCGTTTCTCTTTCTTGTATCAAACCTTGAAATTCAAGCCAACTGATACTCAATTTGAAGATTCTCGCCACGGACAAGAAGTCAGCTTTGAAAGTGTCAAAGAAATCAATCCTGACATCCTCTTTGTCATCAACCGTACCCTTGCCATCGGTGGGGACAACTCTAGCAACGACGGTGTCCTAGAAAATGTCCTCATCGCTGAAACTCCTGCTGCTAAAAATGGCAAGATTATCCAACTAACACCAGACCTCTGGTATCTAAGTGGAGGCGGTCTTGAATCAACCAAACTCATGATTGAAGACGCACAAAAAGCCTTGAAATAAGCTACTTTAAACTCAATCACATCTTTACATGATAAAACGCATCCTATCAAGCTCACTCAAACCTGATAGGATGCGTTTTTACCATTTCACTAAAATATTTTTACCTAGCCTCATTCCCCTTCTTGATTCCGTTTGAGTGAAAAATAGTCTGGGACGGGGTCCTTACCTGTTTTCGACCAGGGATGGCAACGTAAAATCCGAGCCAAGCCCATCAAAACACCCTTGAAGCCATGTTTTTCAATAGCCTCAATCATGTAGTTGGAACAAGTAGGCTCAAAGCGACAAGAGGGTGGAAAGGCTGGGGAGATAAAACGTTGGTAAAAGCGCACAGGCGCTATTAAAATTCGTTTCATTATTTCTTGGTTACAGCCATGGTGTGTAGTTGGCTGATTTCTTTTTTATTAAGACGACGGGATTCTCCTGGACGGAGACCTGTCAAGTCTAGATGTCCAAAACGTGTCCGAGACAACTTGTCCACTTGGAGACCAACAGCTTCAAACATCTTTTTAACCTGGTGGTTACGCCCTTCGTGGATGGTCAACTGCACCACAGAGCGGTTTTTGACTGGATCCACTTTGAGAATCTCATAGACAGCTGGCTTGGTTTTCTTGCCATCAATCTCAAGACCACGGGTTAAGGGGCGGAGATTGTCCTTATTGGCCACACCTTTAACACGCGCGACATAAACCTTGTCAATCTCATTACGAGGGTGAATCATTTCATCTGTAAAATCCCCGTCATTGGTCAAAATCAAAACACCGGATGTATCCCAGTCCAAACGTCCCACAGGGTAGATACGCTCTTTGACATTGGGCAAGAGGTCGACAACCGTCTTGCGGCCCTTGTCATCTGTCACACTGGAAATGACACCGCGTGGTTTGTTAAGCAGATAGTAGACCTTTTCTTCGTTGTAGATAGGTTGACCTTCAACTTCGACCTTGTCGCCTGACTTGATGGTGGTTGCTAGTTCACGTACCACTTGGCCATTGACCGTCACCAAGCCTTGCTTGATCAGCTCTTCTGCTTTTCTCCTACTGGCCACACCTGCGTGGGCAATATACTTATTGATTCTCATCTTCTTCTATCCTTTCACCAAATAATTGGCTTTCTTGGGCTTGAATCTCAAGCTCATCAATCACTGGTAATTCTTCCAAATGATTTATCCCCATGTAATCTAGGAAATAATCCGTAGTCACATATAGGTTGGGGCGCCCCAATACTTCCTTTTTTCCGTCTTCCTTTATCAAGTCAAAGGCCTGCAACTTTGCCAAGGCCCCACTCGAGTTGACCCCACGGATGGCATCAATTTCTATCCGTGTAATCGGCTGCTTATAGGCAATGATGGACAAGGTCTCAAGGGCAGCCCGAGATAAACTCTGGTTGATAGGTGCCTTAGAGTATTCCTTCAAAATCTCTGCAAATTGAGGCTTGGTCACCAATCTATAAGCGCCCCCTGTCTCAATCAGAGCCACGCTGGAATCTGGGTCCTTTTCATACTTCTGGGCTAATTTTTCTAAACTCTGTTGGATGCCTGTCGGTGGCAGAGAGAGGAGTTCAGCTAACTGGCGGACTCTAATCCCATCTTCACCCGCTACAAACAAGAGCGCTTCTATTTTTGCTAAAGTACTCATCTTTCCTCTCTATCAAGTCTAGCTTTGGGCCACTTGACTTTCTTCCTTCTTTTCCATGAGATAAATATCTCCGAAACTTTGCTCTTGCACGAGGATCAGCTCCTGGGTTTTGATTAACTCTAGGGTTGCCAAAAAGAGGGTGATGACCTCTTGGAGATTCTGGGCTTCCTTGAACAAATCCTGCAAGCGCAATTGATCTCTTCCAATCAAGGACTCTTTCACGATAATCATCATGTCCTCAATCTTATACTCATCCCGCAAGATAGTCGTGTGATTCTGTGCAAACTCCTCTTTTTTCTTAGCTAGGATATTTGAAAAAGCCAAAAAGAGATCAATGGTCGTCTTGTCATGCACAAGCTCCGCATCTTCGTAAATCAACTCTGTCGGCGCTTTGGAATAGTACTGGGCCCGATCTTGGTGCTTGGCTTCCAAATGCTCCCCCAAGAGCTTGAACTTGCGATATTCTTCGATTTGAGAGAGAAGATCCTGCTCCAGGTCATCCTCCAAGTCGATCACTTCCGCTACCTTTGGAAGAAGCTTGCGGCTCTTGATCAGCATGAGCTGACTGGCCATGACCATGTACTCGCCCGTCACTTCCAGACGCATGGCCTGCAGGGTTGAGACATAGGCTAGATACTGTTCGATGACTTCTGTGATAGGCACATCGTAGATATCCATCTGGTACTTAGAAACCAGGTGCAAAAGCAAGTCCAAGGGCCCTTCAAAATCTTTTAATTTAATATCCATTATCTATATTTTTCTAAGGTCAGGACTGTTTTTAATCCTAATTTTTTTGCAATTTCGTACAAATCGACCTTCTTTTCTATCTGTCTTAGAATGAACTGTTCCCGCAAGGCTTGGGCTGATAAGGTTGGAAAACCTTTCTCCTTGACAAAAGCTTCTAACTGACGGAAGGCCCACTGACGAGAATAGGCTTTCCCTCCCCTTTCAAAGAGATAGGTCTGGCCCATCAAGGGTTCCAACTCTGACAGCAAGGTTGTGGGAATGGTGACAATCCTCTGTTGGGAAGCCTTCTGGATTCTCAACACTTGAAAGTCCAGATTGATATCCGCAACCTTTAGAGCTAAAATCTCACTCGGTAAGAGGCCCATTTCTAGGATTAAGAGCGCTAGCAAGCGCCCCTCTAAAACGTCGCTTTCCTGCCAAAAAGAGTCTAGGTCTAGAATCTCTGGCTTTTCAGTCTTCTTTTCAGCTTGTTTGGCTAATTCCAGACGATAAAAACTGTCCACTTCACCATTTTGATAGAGAAAGTAGAGAAATTGGTTGCAGGCCGAAAGTTTTCGCTTCTGGGCGCTGATTTTTAGATTGGCTAGCTGGCCTTGGTAAATCTTAAGACTGGTCTCAGAGATCCGCTCACCCACAATGTCTAAAAATTGCTCCAGATCATACTTATAGGACTGCTTGGAATTGGCAGACAAGTCCTGTTTTTCCTCTAAAAAGGCTGAAATCCTATCTCTCATTTGCATCGAATCTCATATTCCTTACTAAAGTCATGCAAGAGGGCATTAACGGCCTTGAGGATAGACTTGCGCGTGATAATCCCTTGGAAAATACCAGACGCATCCACAACCGGCAAGAAGGACTCATCTACCAACTTGTGCAAGACCTCCGTAATGGTAAAATCAGGCGAAACAACCGCTACGTCCGTTTGGGTCATATGAACAATATCCGTATCCGCCATGATTTCTTGACTCAAATCATGCTCCATCTGATAAGCCATAATATCTCTGAGCCCAATAGTTCCAACAAAGTGTTTTTCATCTGTTACAACAGGAACACGGGTATAGGTCATCTGACTGAGCAAGAGGGTCGCATGATCCGCATTGTGGGTATCAATCAACACGGCTAGATTTTCAGCAGGGGTCAAAAAAGTTTCCTCCTGCCCCAACAAGAAAGTCTCAAACTCCTTGGCAATCATCGGCTAAACTCCTTGGACAAGCCCGGATACACCTCGTGGTCTCGTGTCAAAAAGTCCACTTTGAAATAACTGTCATCAATCTCCACACGAGCATAGAGACATTCTCTGATGGTCCCACGTGGTTGACTGATGGAACCTGGATTTAGAAAGAGGGTCTTGCCTTCCATCCAAGCGCTTGGCACATGCAAGTGACCATAAAGGCAGATATCAGCATTTTCTTCCTGAGCCCAGTAGTCCAACTTTTGAAAATTGAAATTAATGTCAAACAAGTGACCATGAGTTTGGATAATCTTGGTCGAACCAAGCTCAGTCACCAACCGTTCTGGGTAGCCGGCGTAGAAGTCCATGTTCCCTTTAACAACGCGGATGCCCTCCCAAAGTGGAGAATCTGGACGCAGTTCAGAATCGCCGTTATGAAAAACAGCATCAACTTTGCCCACATAGCGATCACGGATTTCTTCCACAATCAAGCTATCGCCATGGGAATCGCTCATTACAATGATGGTTTGCTTTGCCATGATGGAAATACCTCCAAAAGTTTCTTAACGGCTAAGGCACGGTGAGATTGACTATTTTTTTCTTCAAGGGTTAATTCAGCTGAGGACTTGCCTGTCTCTCCTACAAGGAAGAGAGGGTCGTAACCAAATCCATTTTCACCCTTAGGTTCAAAGTTAATGTAGCCAGGCCAGTCTGCTTCAACAACCAAACTTTCCTTGTTTGGACTGGCTACGACTAGGGTTGTATGGAACTGAGCCGAACGATCCTTGAGTTCAAAGACCATGGCCAATTCGTGCAAGAGTTTGGCATTGTTTTCACGATCAGTTGCTCCCACACCTGCGAAACGAGCTGACCAGACACCTGGCAAGCCACCAAGGACATCAACTTTAAGTCCAGAATCATCTGCCAGAACCATCTTGCCCGTTAATTGAGAAATGGTTTCTGCCTTGAGGCGGGCATTTTCTTCGAAGGTCATGCCTGTTTCTGCTACTTCAGGTAGGTCAGGATAGTCATTGAGATTTTCCACATCGTAGCCTAGCTTGTCAAAGATAGCTCGGAATTCCTTGGTCTTGCCTTCGTTTCGAGTCGCAATCAATAAGGTTTCTCTGACCTTGTTTGTCTCAAAGAAAGCTTCTACATCAACACCTTCTTTAGGCAATTCCACATACAAGAGTTGCCCATTTTCAACCAAGAGCAGAGCCCCTTGACGTTGGATGACTTCCACATTTCGTCCCATTTCTTGGTTGAGGATATCTACCACAAAAGACAATAAACGGTAGAGAGAACCATAGCGTAAAACAGTAACAGAAACAGGAAAACCTCGATCCTCATCTCGAAATCTTTGGGCAAACTCCAATAGAGGAAAATCCAAGTCATCATCCGTCAACGTCCGGACGCCACCAAAAATACCATAGGACCCGACATACCAGTCCTGGTCATCCTTGTATTCATAAATTTTATTTGTCATAATTCTACATGCTCCACATAAATCTCTTTTTCCAGCCATTCTTCACCAATTTGTGCAAAACTTTGGCTGCTGGCTGTTGTGTAAAAACGGTGATGGAGTGGTCCAGCATCGCGACCACGATTGATTTCAAAATAATTGAGTAAGACTGAGATGTCCCGTACGCACTCTGCCCCACTATCAATGAGCTGAACCTTGGGTCCCATGACATTTTGAATAATAGGTCTGAGGAGTGGATAATGGGTACAACCCAAAATCAGGCTGTCCACCTTTCCAACCAAGGGACGCAGGGTTTCATAGACCACTTTCTTGGTGACACTGGTTGACAGGGCACCAGACTCCACCAAGGGAGCAAACTTGGGACAGGCCAAACTCTCCACCTGTAAGTCCGGATCCAAATCATGGATTTTCTGACGGTAGATGTCTGATTGTACCGTCATGGGTGTTCCAATCACTCCGATTTTCCCACCTTGGCTGGACTTGATAGCTGCCGAAGCTCCTGGCAAAATCACACCCAAGACAGGAATATCTAGTTGAGCCTTAATTTCTTCCCAGACGACGGCAGTCGCAGTATTACAAGCAATGACAATCATTTTGACATCCTTGGTCAAAAGAAAGTTGACCAACTGCCAAGTATATTCACGAATTTGCTCAGCAGGACGGGGCCCGTAAGGCGCCCGTGCCGAATCTCCAATATAGATGATTTCTTCATGGGGAAGCTGGCGCATGAGCTCGCGCACAACGGTCAAGCCCCCGACACCCGAATCCAAAAAACCAATTGGTCGATTATCCATACAGTCTTCTTTCTAGTCTTTTTTCTGATTGATAGTTCATTATGATTACTGTTTCTTATGAACTGAATAATGACAGCCTAATCAACAACTATCTCTCTTAATCATAATCAAATATCAATAGAATGCAAGGAAAAAGTCTCATCCCTAAACCCTTAGCCAACATAGTGAGAAGTCTGGAACTTTCATCCCAGACTTTTCCTTATTTATTTTTTCTTTTTATTGTTAGCGAGGGCTGCTTTTTGTTGGCGGATGATTTGGTGGTAAACTTGTTGTACCTTGGCTTCGCTTGGTTTTTGACCATTTGCACTCAAAAGAGTACGAACTGCTTCAGCATTCAAACGTGGGTTGTCAGCGAATTCTTTTTCAATTTGCTTACGAACCAAGTACATTCCTCCAAGAGCTCCTCCTAGAAAAGCTAGCACAATCAATACAATTGCTAATAGTAAATCCATCATTTTTCTCCTGTTTCTTTTTGAGTCTCTTTCATTATACCACAAACTAGCCACCCTGACTAGTTTGTTTTACGCTTTCAGATATGGAATAGACAGCAAAAAGAACCCTGCTTTTCTGCGAAAGAGGGCTCCTTACTGAGTTTAATTTACATGGATAGCCAGTGTTTGATAAGGTTTGAGTAGAATTTTTTCAGACACTTCTGTGGCATAAAAATTATTGAGCACTAGTAACTTTTGATCCTCATACTGGCGTTCAAAAGCGTAGACTTGCTGACTGTCTTCAAAAGCTGGTTTGTAACTTCCTTCTGAGATGATAGGCATTTCTTTACGAAGTCGAATCAAGTCTTGGTAGAAGGTGAAAATCGGACCTTGGATTTCATTTTCTACATTGATATGAGGGTAGGATTTTCCTGCCTTGAGCCAAGGTGTCCCTACTGTAAATCCTGCATTTTCCGAGGAATCCCACTGCATGGGAATTCGTGAATTATCACGCGACTTAGCCTGAATAATCTGGAAGGCTTCTTCCTGACTCTTCCCTTCTTCTAAGAGCATCTGATAAGCATTGAGCGATTCGACATCCACATAATTATCCATAGAATCATAGTCTGGGTCAATCATCCCGATTTCCTCGCCCATATAAATATAAGGTGTTCCACGAGAATTTCTATTTGTAGATTTTGCAAAGCGTAAGAAATAAAAGACTGAGACACCAGATCTCAGCCTTTTTCTTTATCCCAAAACTAATTCATCACTGACCAGACTTTGACCACTATTTTTCTGGAAGAGATGCATAAGGTCTTCAACCGTCAGATGCTTTTTCTCCTCTCCCTTGACATCCACCACTATTTTCCCTTGATAGAGCATAATGAGACGATTTCCGTACTCAATAGCATGGTTCATATCGTGGGTAATCATCAAAGTCGTCAACTGATGGTGTTCCACAATCTTTTGCGTCAAATCCATCACCATTTGACTAGTTTTCGGGTCAAGGGCCGCAGTATGTTCATCCAAAAGCAAAAGTTTGGGTTTCACCAGAGCTGCCATGACTAGGGTCAAGGCCTGTCTTTGTCCTCCTGAGAGATATTGAGTATCTACTTTTAAGCGGTTTTCAAGACCAATATTCAACTCCTTTAAGGCCTCTTGGAACTGGATTCTATCCTTCTCCTTCACGCCCCAACCAAGCCCTCTTTTCTGCCCACGTCTCAAGGCAATAGCCATATTCTCCTCAATCGTCAAACGAGAAGCTGTTCCCATCTTAGGATCTTGAAAAACACGGGCGATATCCTTGGCTCTCTTTCTGACACTCAGATTTTTAATGGATTTTCCTGCCAATAACAGATCCCCTTCATCCACCGATAGATTGCCTGCCAAGATATTCATCAAAGTGGATTTACCTGCTCCATTTCCACCAATCACAGAGATAAAATCTCCCTCTTCAACCTCTAAATCTAATCCTTTGAGGACATGGTTCTCATTGACCGTCCCTGCTTCAAATGTTTTGTGAATATTTTCAAGTGTTAACAAACTTGCCATAACTTTCTCCTCCTATTCATTTCTCAATTTCAGACCACGAATCTTTAATCTCTTTTGCAATTCTGGTGCAAATAAAACTAAGGCTAACAAGATTGCATTAAAGAGACGTACCAAGTTTTGATCTAGATTTGGAATTTCATAGATATTTAAAATAATCAAACGGTAAACAATAGCACCGATTCCGATGGATAATAAGCGACTTCCAATGGTCAAGTCGTGTATCAAGACTTCCGCAATAATCACTGCACTCAAACCAACAACGATGGTTCCTGTTCCAGAAGTCACATCTGAAAATCCATCATTTTGGGCAAACAAGGAACCACATAGGGCAATCAAGCCGTTTGAAATCATGTAACCAACAATCTTCATGGTGTCTACATTGACCCCATTGGCCTCACTCATAGGAATATTGTCCCCAGTCGAACGCAAGACCAAGCCAATCTCTGTTTTCATCAAAAGAGTCAAGACCAAACAAACAAGTAAGAGACAGGCCAAACTGAATGAGAAAACAGCTTCTTCAGTTGTCAGCCCTAAGCTTGCCAATTGTTTAAAGACGGTTGCAGAATCTCCCAAGGAAAGATTAGGCACGCTTCCCATGATTTTAATATTGATGGAATAAAGCCCTGTCAAGGTCACAATCCCTGTCAAGAGAGCTGGGATTTTCATCTTGGTGTGGAGCATTCCTGATACAAGACCTGCTACCATACCTGCCAGCAAAGCAAGTAAAGTCGCAATCCAAGGATTTGTCCCTGCCTGTATCTGTGATACAACGACTGCTGCCCCCAGAGGAAAGGCTCCCTCAGCAGTCATATCCGCAATATCCAAAATACGGAAAGTCAAGTAAACCCCAATAGCCATAATCGACCACAACAAACCTTCTGATAAACTAGATAATACAAAATTCATCTTAAACCTCCTTATTCCTTGCCTTCTAACTTACTAATATCAATTCCCAATGCGTCTGCCATTTCTTGATTGGTATGTAATTCTAGTTTTTCAGGCAACTCAACTGCTATATTTTCTGGCTTCTCACCTTTTAAAATACGAATCAACATGCGGGCTGTCTGCCGTCCCAATTCTTCATAATTGGTTCCGTAGTTATACAAGCCACCAACAGCAATCATTTCTGTTGAACCACCAAATACTGGAACCTTGTGTTTAATAGAAACCTGCTTGACTGTTTCCATGGTTGATGAAATGATATTATCCGTTGGTACAAAAATCATATCCACCTCTGCCATCAAGCTTTCTGCTGCCGCCTTGACATTGTTACTGTCCAAGATTGTTTTTTCAACAACGGTAAATCCTTTTTCTTCCAGAAGGCGCTTAGCTTCATCCTTTTGGACAACTGAATTTGGCTCGCTCTGAGTATAGAGGATTCCAATCGTTTTAGCTTTTGGCAACACTTTCTTTATCAAATTGATTTGGGTTGAAATGGCATCTGATGACTGGTCACTTGTCCCAGTCACATTGCCCCCAGGGTGTTCTCTTGACTCAACCAACTTGGCACTGACAGGGTCTGTTACAGCTGAAAAGATAACCGGTGTCGTTTGTGTTGTATTAGCCAAGCTCTGAGCAGAAGGCGTTGCGATAGCTAGAACGACATCACTAGATTCTGCTAGTTGCTGGGAAATTGTTTTAAGATTTCGTTGCTCTCCCTGTGCATTTTGCAAATCAATCTCGATATTTTTCCCTTCAACATAGCCTTGCTTAGCCAGCTCATCCACAAAACCTTCTCTAGTAGCGTCTAGGGACTGGTGGGTAATAAATTGCGAAATACCGATACGAAAAACATCTTTTTTCTTATCTGCCTTCAACTGATGCAAACTGATCAGAGAGATCAAGAGAATCCCCACTACCAAGAGGGGGGCTAGTAATTTTCGAACAACTTTCATAATGAAACTCCTTCTCAGAAAAGATAAAACAAAAAACCGCCTAGATAATATCTAAACGGATACTTGAAATAATCTAACAAGTTACAACTTAGCTAGCCCATTTAGATATTCATCTATATGGACCACAATCAAAAATCTTAGCCACATAGATACAAACAAATTGCTTGAACTGTTTGCATCCATGGTGATATGTCTACAAACACTATCTAAAGTAGCTAAAGTAAAAGTTTTGATTCATCGTTACAGCTTGTTTTTTATTCATTTCTTTTTCTGCTTTCTTTTTTGATGTTTCCTATCTTACCACCTTTTTCATCACCTGTCAAGAATATTTCAGAATTTTTTAAAATTTTTCGAAAATTCTTTCATAATTCTTTCAATCAATTCTTTTAGGATGACTTCAAAGATTTGCCCATTAGACAAAATATAACGATTTGAAGACTTTTATGGTATTCAGTTGTACTAGAGTTTTTTAAAAGTGTTTTGATGGCTTGTATTTCTTCTTTGGTTGATTTCATATCACTATTATATCATGCATTTTGATTTTAGTGTAGTATTAAACTGACTCTTGGCAGTCGGACAAAAAATCGACAGTTATTTTATACTGTTTAAAACCAATAGTCAATACGACAATCTCTTTACTTTTCGGTTATCAACTCTGTAGATTGCTAACATATCCAAAATAAGCTAAGTATCCCGAGGATAGGCAACAGAAATGAATTATTTATACTCTGGATACCACTTCAAATCACGAACTGCTTTGGCCATATCTGTTTCCTTAGCGCGTGCAAGACCTTGCTCTTGTGCTTTTTTAGCGACTGCTTCTGCTACTTTAATAGAAACATCTGCTACATACTTGAATGGTGGCAAGACAGGAGCTCCTGGTTGGCCTGGATCGACAATACCACTCAATGAATGCGCCGCTGCTCCAATCATTTCATCAGTCAAAAGACTTGCTTCAGAAGCCAGCATACCTAGACCAAGACCTGGGTAAATCAGGGCATTATTTGCTTGACCAATCACATAGTCTACACCTTTGTAAGAAACCGTATCAGCAGGAATTCCTGTTGCGACAAAAGCTTTGCCATCTGACCATTCAATCAAATCTTTGGCACTAGCTTCTGCCAATTTAGTTGGATTTGACAAAGGGAAGATCATTGGACGTTCTGTGTTTTCACACATAGCTTCTACTATTTCTTTAGTGAAGGTATTAGGCTGAGTTGAAGTTCCTACAAGAATGGTTGGCTTCACAGTCTTCACTACTTCAAGCAGATCAGTCAACTTATCTGCGTTACTAAAGTCAGCACGTTTCTTAGCAAATGGTTTTTGCTCTGGTGTCAAGTCATCCATGTCATCAAAGAGAAGACCTTGTTTATCAACCATAAAGAAACGTTTATAAGCTTCTTCTTCAGAAAGACCTTCACTTACCATTTCACGAAGAACACGAGAGGCAATTCCTGCACCCGCAGTACCACCACCATAGCAGAGATAAACTTGATCTGTTAATTTTTCACCACTAATATCCAGCGAACCGAAGATACCACCCAAGGTAACGATTCCTGTACCTTGAATATCATCATTAAAGGTCGGAATTTGTTTCCGGTATTTTTCAAGAATATTGGCTGCATTCAAGCGGCCGAAGTCTTCCCAGTGAAGGTAGAGTTTAGGAAAGAGACGTTCTGCTGTTTGAACAAATTGGTCAATGAAGTCGTAGTAACGATCTCCGCGGACCCGTTCGTGACGATTTCCTAAGTAATTAGGATTGTTACGAAGTTCTTCGCGGTTAGTCCCTGCATCAATGACTAAAGGAAGGACCATCGAAGGATCGATTCCAGCAGCACCCGTATAGACCATCAATTTCCCAACAGAAATATCGACACCATTTGTTCCCCAGTCGCCAATTCCAAGGATTCCTTCTGCATCTGTTACAACAATGAGACGAATCTCGCGACCCCCGGCAGCGTTTTTCAAAGTAGCTTCAATATTTTCAGGATGATTAATATCAAGATATCCCGCATATTGGGGATCTACAAAAAGATCACTATAGCCTTCAATCGTATCTGCAATAGTTGGATCATATACAATTGGATTGAATTCTTCCAAATGTTGAGAAAAAAGGTAATAGAAAAGAGTCCTGTTGGTATTAAAAATTTCCATTAGGAAAAGACGTTTTTCCAAATCATTGGCTTTTGTTTGCATTTGTGCATAAGTTTGCGCCGCTTGTTCTTCAATCGTTTGAACATACGGTGGCAGTAAACCAATAAGGCCTAGTTCCTTTCGCTCCTCTAAGGTAAAGGCAGTACCTTTATTGAGGAAAGGATTGTTTAAAATATCATGTGAAGTCATAGTGCAAGCTCCTTTTTATTTATATTATACCACATGAAACGAATTGTTCGTAAAACGTTGTTGTTTAAATAATACAATTGTATACGCATATGTTATAAATTTCTGAACTCATCAAACTCTCGATGATCTCTCTTTACTAAAAGTTTCGAGTAAAATAAACCAATCATACAAATTGACAATCCTCATTAAAATAAATATCATCTAGGTATGTTATGTAATACTTTGTATTTTTTAAGGTGCTTTTTGTCATATAAAACTTGTATTCTATTTATATGACAACTAAAAACTATTTACAACAATATATTTCCCAAAAAGTGAAATATTTTCGAACACAGAATAAAATGAGCCAGGAAGAACTTTCGGAACAAGCAGGACTCGGGCTTAAGTATATCAATCAACTTGAAAACCAAAATGTGAATCTGACCATTCACAGTCTTGAAAAAGTGATTGACGCCCTAGAAATGACCCCAGAGGAATTTTTCAATTTTGATAGCCTTGAATCAACCTCTGATAAGAGTGACAATCTTTCACTCAAAAGAATCAACATGAAGATTAAACAGCTCCCTATTGATAAACGAGAAAAAATGTTGGTCATTTTTGAGAGTATCTTAGATAATCTTTGAGATCCCTGACTCACTTACATTTTAACTGGTGAATACTCGTATAGTCAAATTGTAGGATACGGATAAAAATTATTTATCTGCTGTTTTCCACTTATTTTCCTTCTCCAACTAATGAAAGTGAACCCATATGAATTTAAAAGATCTACAATATTTTTATGACCTCTGCCAGCTTCAATCCTATACGGAAGTAGCAAAACAACATAAAGTCAGCCAACCATCTATTTCTTATGCTATCAAGCGCTTAGAGGAATCCTTTAACTGCAAATTGATTCACCATGACCCCTCGCATCGTTCCTTCAAGCTAACTCCTCAAGGACAAATCCTTCTAAAGCATACAGAACTGATCTTACCTGAGGTCATTTCTACTCGCAAAGAAATTAATCGCTCCTTGGCACAATACTCTACTGTAGGATTCCCTCCTATTATCATTCAGTATCTCTTTGCTGCCTTAAACGAAAAAGATAAATTCGATTTTTTAAAAAAGATACGCCCTATCCGAGGTGGCTCCGTAGAGTTATTAAACCTTCTCCTTAAGGGAGACCTTAATGCAAGCCTACTCGGTTTGATTGAACCTCTCAATTATCCTTCAATAGAGACACACGAGCTATTTCATAAAGAACTGTATGTCGTTTTATCTAAGAACCATCCTTTTGCCACTGCTCCTTCCCTCGCTTTTGAAGAATTAGTAGATCAATCCTTTATACTCTTAGACGAACACTTTGTTCACCTGAAAGCTTTTGAAACGCTTAATCAGAAGCATCAAAACAAGGCAGAAATATTCTTTAAGACTGATGACATTGTCATTCTTAAAGAACTTTTAAAGAAAGGGATTGGCCTTAGTTTACTGACTGATATCGCACTTTCTGATGAAGATGATGATTTAATAAAAATTCCTCTTATACCGAAGGATAAGATAACTTTTACAGTTTATTACGCTTACCTTAAATCAGCTACACCGTCATCAGAAGTAGAAGCCTTATTTAATCTCCTTAAATCATATGAATAGAAAAAACTCTAACTATCAATGAACTGATAGCTAGAGTTTTTTACATTGTAGATATTAGACTCAATGAAAATCAAAAAGCAAACTAGGAAGCTAGCCGCAGGTTGCTCAAAACACTGTTTTGAGTTGGCAGATAGAGCTGACGTGGTTTGAAGAGATTTTCGAAGAGTATTAGAATATAGTAGATTGAAGCTAGAGTAATACGCCGCGACTTCTAAACCTTTTCTAGAAATTAATTTGACTTTCCGAATCGAGTTGTTCAGATTTTATTTCATATCACTATAATTCAATGATTTTCTAAGAATTCTATTTCTTTCGAAAATTCTTCCAAAGTTTTTCAAATCAGCCCAACAAAAAAAGGTTTATAATTTCCACAAAATTAACATGGAAATTATAAAACCATTATTAGTTTAGTCCTTTTTGATAACGTGCCAATTCGGCTTGGTTAGCCCAAACATAGTGACCTGGACGGATTTCAACCATGGATGGTTTATCAGTCTCATAGTCGTGTTGACTTGGGTCGTAAACCTTCAAGACCTTCTTACGTTCCAAGATTGGATCTGGGATTGGTACCGCTGAAAGTAAGGCTTGAGTATATGGGTGAATTGGATTGTTAAACAATTCTTCTGTTTCTGCAACCTCTACAATAACACCCTTATAAATAACTGCGATACGATCTGAAATAAAGCGAACGACAGACAAGTCATGGGCGATAAAGAGATAGGTCAAACCAAGTTCTTTTTGGAATTTTTTGAGCAAGTTCAAGACTTGGGCACGAACAGAAACGTCCAAGGCTGAAATGGGCTCATCTGCAATAACAAAATCTGGTTGCATGACCAAGGCACGGGCAATACCGATACGTTGACGTTGACCACCTGAGAACTCATGAGGGTAACGAGTCAAGTGCTCAGCAAGCAGACCTACTTCACGGATAATATTTTGAACTTTCTCTTTACGTTCTTCTTCATCCTTGAACAGATGATGATTGTAAAGACCTTCAGAAATAATATAATCAACAGTCGCACGTTCATTCAAACTTGCCGCAGGGTCTTGGAAAATCATCTGGATACGACGAATCAATTCCGCAGCTTGTTCACGCGATTTCTTACCATTAATCTTTTGACCATCAAAAATGATATCACCATTACTTGTATCATTTAGACCGATTATCGCACGACCAATAGTTGTTTTCCCACTACCTGACTCACCTACAAGCGAGAACGTTTCTCCCTTGTTGATAAAGAAGTTAGCATTTTTAACCGCAACAAACTTCTTACTTCCTTCACCGAAGGAAATTTCTAAATCTTTGATTTCTACTAATTTTTCAGACATTTCCTTCCTCCTAGTCTTCCAGATGGGCAAATCCCATTTTTTCACGAATCTTATCATGGAGATTTGCAATCACAGCTGGTTTTTCTACTTTTGGAGCATCCTCATGAAGTAGCCAAGTTTTAGCCCAATGTGTCTCTGATACTGAGAATTGAGGAGCTTTTTGTTCGAAGTCAATCTGCATTGCATAGTCAGAACGCAAGGCAAAGGCATCCCCTTTCAGGTCAGTATAAAGTGACGGAGGTGTTCCTGGGATTGAGTAAAGATCCCCTTTATCATCAGCAAGCTGAGGTAAGCTAGACAAGAGACTCCATGTATATGGATGGCGAGGGTCATAGAAGACTTCCTCAACAGTTCCATACTCAACAATTTCACCAGCATACATAACCGCTACCTTATCCGCAATACTTGCTACCACACCAAGGTCGTGAGTGATAAAGATTGTTGTGAAATGGTACTCATTTTGTAATGATTTGAGCAAATCAATAATCTGAGCTTGGATGGTCACATCCAAGGCAGTCGTTGGCTCATCACAGATCAAGACATCAGGTCGGCAGGCAAGGGCAATCGCAATAACGATACGTTGACGCATTCCTCCAGAATATTGGAATGGGTATTCATCAAAACGTCTATCTGCGTCTGGAATCCCAACCTTATTCATGTAGTCAATCGCCAATTCTTTTGCTTCTTTAGCTGTTTTTCCTTGGTGTTTTACAATAACTTCTGTAATCTGACTACCAATTGTTTTAATTGGGTCCAAACTAGTCATTGGATCTTGGAAGATAGTCGCAATCTTAGCACCACGAATTTGTTCCCAATCCTTGTGAGAAGATAAAGCTGTCAAATCTTGACCACGGTAGTCAATACTTCCTTGGGCAATGCGACCATTTTCTTCAAGCATACCTGTGAAAGTCTTTGTCAAAACAGATTTCCCTGATCCTGACTCACCTACCAAGGCTAATACTTCTCCTTCAACTAGTTCAAGAGAAACGCCGCGAATGGCTGTCAATACTTTGTCACGAACGTCAAATTCCACGACAATATCGCGAGCAGTCAAAATTACATTTTTTTCTTTTGTCATTTCTACTCCTATCTATGTGTACGTGGATCACTAGCATCCGCTAAGTTTTGACCAACTACGAAAAGGGACAAGGATACCAAGACAAGAGTTGTCAATGGAATCCAGAACAAGTAAGCATTAGTTGTTACGTTCTGTGAATAATCTGAAATCAAACGACCCAAACTTGGCACTGTAATTGGTAATCCAAGACCGAAGAATGACAAGAAGGCTTCGTATGAGATAAAGCTTGGAAGCATTTGAGTCATCGTTGTCACAATAACAGATACCAATTGTGGCATGATGTTTTTGGCAACAATCTTCAAGGTTGGTGTTCCCAAGGTACGTGACGCCAAATTGTATTCCAAATCACGGTAACGCAAGATTTGCACACGAATCATGAAGGCAATCCCAATCCATGTTGTTACACTCATGGCAAAAATCAGATTCCAGAATCCAGCTCCGATTGAGTAAGTCAAGACAATGACAATCAAAAGAGATGGGATGTTTGAGATGACGTTATAAATTTCCATCATCACGCGGTCAACTGATTTTGAAATTCCCCAAATACCACCGACAAAAACGCCGATAACCAAGTTAATCACTGTCGCAATCACAGAAATGAGGATAGAGTTACGAGCTCCGAACCAGACACCGTCAAAGAGAGATTTACCGTTACTGTCTGTACCGAACCAATGCTCAGCATTTGGCTTGATATAACGAGCACTAAAGTCGTTTACCTTGCTGACATCATTGAAATCAAACTTAGAAAACATTGGGTAGATGAAACTCATCAAAATGATAGCTACCAAGATTCCCAACATGACTACAGTTGATTTCTTCTTCATAAATTGTCTAAACACTGAACCCCAGTATGAATAAGCTGGCGCATCAATGGCTTCAGAGGCAAAATCGTCACGTTTTACAAACTGAAATTTTTCTTTATCGATTGTAGACATTATTTGCCTCCTTTCTCAGTCAATTTAATACGTGGGTCAATAATCGTCATCCAAATATCTCCTAAAAGAAGTGAGAAGATAGAAATACATGTAAAGATGAAGACAAGACCTACGACCATAGAGTTATTAGATGCTTTTACAGAGTCAATCAACATTTTACCCATACCTGGGAAAGCGAAGACTGTTTCAGTAAGGGTTGCACCACCGATAACTCCGATAACAGCACCAGGAATTCCTGAAACCAGCGGAACCATGGCATTTTTAAAGATGTGTTTGTTTGAAATTTCTTTTTCAGACAAACCTTTTGCACGAGCAAAACGAACAAAGTCCTGTGACTGCAAGTCAATCATGTAACGACGAATCCAAATGGCTGTACCAGGAGCCCCCAACAAACCAAGGATAACTGCTGGTAAAACATACGAACGCCAATCTCCAGCACCCAAGATAGGGAATGAATCTGGCAAGCCGATTGAAGAACCAGCCAAACGAACGATATAAACCAAGGCAATGGTTGGAAGAGCCATCAAGAAGGTCAAAACCCCTGTTGAAAAGCTATCAATCCAAGTATTCTTGAAGCGAGCCATTGCTGAACCAAGTGGCACAGCAATCGCATAAGAAATTACCAAACCAATCAATCCAACGACTGCAGAGCTAGCAATCATAGAAGGATATTGGTAGTTGCTTTCTGTAGCTGTATAAGGATCATCTTTCCCATAATTGGCTACTTCACGTGAATCAGCCTGACTAGGTGACTTGTAGGTTCTTGAGTAAATATTTACAGAAGAAGTTTTCTTACCTGTTGGGAACTGAACTTGAGATGTTTTTGTTTGACCTTGTCCTTGAGTAATAACCTGTAAAACTGGGCTATTAGCATAGGTTGGATAAGAGTCACCTAAATTAATGTTCACAAAGTTTTGATGCACAAATGGGAACTGACTGTTGAAGTACAAGAGATATTTGTGTTTGGTTCCTGAACCGACCAATGACCATCCGATAGCTGGATCATTTTCGAAACGAAGGTAACGTTTCAAGTCTGGGTTTTCAGGGTCTTGGATTTTATTTGTATGGTCAATGTCAATCAAGTTAGCATAAAATTTGAAAACACGTTCAAAAATTGGGATTTCACGAGTAGCGTAGAATTGGCCACTTTCAGTAAATTCTCCCAAGGTCCAACCATGACCGATTTGTTTGATGTATTTTTCGTAGATAGCCTTGTTGGTATCATTGGCTTCAACGGTTACAGAAGCATCCATCTGACTAGCTTTTTCTTGCAACTCTTTGGTATCGTAGTACTCGATATAGCCCATACGCTCATAAACAGTATTTTCATAGTTATCACGTTTATCAGCAGTTGTCGCAATTTTGTTATAGTTGGTATCCTGTTTGAAAATCAATTTTCGAGGAACCATTGTATAGATAATCGTGTAAGTCAAGGTTGTTACTAAGAAGATAGAAACCAATGACCGTAAAACACGCATAAAAATATATTTTTTCATATCATTTCCTTTAAAAATCCCAAAAGAACCTTCTCCTCATGGAGAGAAAGTTCTATTGAAAATTATTTACTTCACATGACTTGCCAATTCTTTTTGAGCTTTCTCGTTTGATTCAGTCTTTTCTTTCAACCATTTTTCACGAGCTTTTTCATACTCTTCTTTGGTGATTGCTTTTTCACCAACTTCAGTGTACTTCAAGTATCCTGCATTTTCACCTTTAAGGCCAGCTACAGAATATGAAGAACTAAATGGTAGAACTTTTGAAACATATGAAACGGCTGTTTCTTTAGGAGAAGCCATTACTGGAATTGTCAAAGCGTTGTCAGTCAACCAAGCTTGTGCTACTGCGTATTTTTCATAACGTTTTTGAACATCTTGGTTTTCACTGTTTGCGTCATCAAGTAATTTTCCATAGTCAGCTAAAGCAAGTTTGCTTACTACTGATGCATCTGTGTTTTGGTCAATACCAAGGTAAAGGCGAGTGCTTCCTCCCTTAAGGACGAATTGATCCAAGAAAGTAGAAGGATCTTGATAGTCCGGGTTCCATCCTAGCAAGGTATGGATATCCCAGTCTTGCTCTTTAGCTGTTGGAGCGCTAAATGAAATTGGTAAAGCTTCTGCTTGAGTCATTTGTTGTAAGTCTACAACAACATTATCTGAACCCAATACTTTTTCAATTGATTGTTTCAATGATTGAACACGGTTTACAACCGCTGTTGATTCTTGGATAACCAGGGCATCCAAGTGGATTGGGAATTCAACACCTTCAGCTTGTAGACTTGATTTGGCTTTAGCAAAGACTTCTTTCGCTTTTTCTTCATTGTAAAGGCCATTTTGAGAATCTGCTAGAGACACGTTTGACCAAGTAGAAGAATTTGTCTTAGCCAAGCTATCTTGTACCAATTCACCAAATGTTTTCTTACCAACTTGAAGATTATAAGGTGCAAACGTATTACGGATGGCTACTGCAGCTCCATCAGTACCATTTGTTTGAGCTGAGTAAGAATTGCGATCGACAGCAAAGTTCAAGGCTTGACGGAATTCCTTGTTTAGCAATGCTTTCTGAGTAGATGTCTTTTGGGTATCACTTGTTTTGGCAGTGTGGTTATAGGTTGTACGGCCATAATTCAAGCTGACAGTTGCAACACCCGCTCCTGGTTCATTAAAGTAAATGTTATCTTTAAAGTCAGCTGCATATTTTTCATATGTAGAACTTGTAGGGAAGATACGAGCCTTGCTATATTGACCATCAGCAAAACCTTTAGCAATCACATCTTGGTCCTTACCATCCCAGAAAGTGAACTTAACGTTCTCAATTTTTACATTTTCTTTGTCCCAGTAAGCATCATTTTTAGCCATCTCGATAGATGATTTTGGAGTTACAGATTTTAAGACAAATGGACCGTTATAAAGAATAGAGTTAGCATCGGTTGGGGCACCAAAACCTTCACCTTTTGAAGTTAAGAATTCTTCATTAACCGGCATCAAAACACCACTAGTGGTCTTATCATTCCAGAAAGTTTCTGGCTGGTTCAAGGTATATTCTAGTGTTTGATCATCAAGTGCTTTTACTCCAACGGTTGAAAAATCGCTTGTTTCACCCTTGATATAGGGTTCTAATCCCTTAATAGAAGAGCTAACGATTGAAAGTCCTTTTGATTTTCCATCTACGGCATGTTTCAAACCAGTAACGAAGTCTTTAGCAGTTACAGGAGCGTATTCTTCTCCCTCTGCTGTAACCCATTTAGCATCCTTACGGATTTTATAGGTATAAGTCAAACCATCTTTTGAAACTGTCCATGATTCAGCAATAGAAGGAACCAAGTTACCATATTTATCATTAGCCAACAAACCATCTACAGCATTTGTTGTGACGAATGATGTTGAATCGATATTGCTGACGATATAATCCAAAGTTTCTGGATCTGTTTGATAAACATATTGGTAATCTTTTGCTAATTTAGCATTATTTGAACTAGTGTTTGAACACGCAGCTAGAACTCCTGACGCTAATAAGGTAGCTCCCGCTACAGCAAGCACTTGACTTTTTTTCATTTATTTACTCCTCTTATAAATAAAGTATAGGTTATCATCAATTATATCATAGATTTCAAGAAAAGTAAACGAATTTTCAGAATATTTAGGCTTATTGATACAAAAAATCTGAAAAAGCTATTGACTGAAAATCATTTTCAAGGTATAATAATAAACGTTAAGGCGGTATAGCCAAGTGGTAAGGCACGGCTCTGCAAAAGCTTGATCGTCGGTTCAAATCCGTCTACCGCCTTCTTTAACTTGATTTATCAGGTTTCATTTAAACAGAAAGCCCAATTTAAAGGGCTTTTTTCTTTTTCCTTGAATAAATACGTATAACTTTAAAAAACTTTTGGGGCAAGTTTGGGGCTGAGTCTTTCGAGGACACAATTTCCTTTTGAAATCAACTGAAAAAAGCTTTGTCACGCCTGGTGACAAAAGCCTCTAGTTTACTCTGTTTCTTCTTCTATTTCAACTTCGGTAATTTGGACTTTTACCTTGGTAACACGTCCATTTTTCACCTTATCATTGGTTAGGATAAGTTGTTTGTTTTGGCTGACTAATTCATAACTGAGTTTCTCAGTCGTTGGAATGGTCCCAACTCCTGTCAAATAATAACCAGCGATGGTATCAACGTCATCACTTTCCAGTTCAACATCAAAGTAGTCATTAAAATCATTGAGATTCATGGTACCTTGAACGATATAAGTATCTTCTCCAATTTTATGAACTTCGATTTCAGCCTTATCTGTTTCGTCATCGATTTCCCCAACGATTTCTTCTAAGAGGTCTTCTAGGGTCACCAAACCAGCCATCCCACCGTATTCATCCAGCAAGATTGCCATTTGTCTTTGGGTATTGCGCAATTCTTTTAACAAGTCATCCACAAAAATAGTTTCAGGAACAAAAAGTGGATCTTGTAAGATTTTCTTCCAAACAATATTGTCAAAACCGTCCACAAAGCCCGCATTAAGGAGACTCTTGGTGTGAATGATCCCAATCACGTTATCCTTATCCCCATCATAGACAGGGATACGAGAATAATTTTGTTTTAAAATACTTTGGATGATGGTTTGACTATCATCCTGAATATCGACCATGAAGGCATCCGTTCGAGGAACCATGACTTCTCTGGCCATTAATTCGTCCAGTGAGAAAATCCCTTGTAACATCTCAATTTCGTCAGCATCTAGTGTTTCTTCACTATTTGTCAACATGTACTCAATTTCATCACGGGTCATTTTTTCATCAGCATCGTCAAAAGTCATTGGAGTCAAGCGACTCAAGAGATTGGTAGATGCAGACAAGAGCCAAACAAAGGGACTAACTAGTTTCCCAAGCCCAATGATAACTGGCGCTGTACGAATCGCCAAGGCATCCTTTAGATTAAGAGCGATTCTCTTAGGATACAATTCCCCAAAAACGATGGAAATATAAGTCAAAAATGCTAAAGATAGAAAACTTGCAACGGCATAAGATGTTTCGCCATTTCCAAGCCAAGATGCAATTTCTCGTCCCAGAGTTTCTGCCAAACTCGCCCCTGATAAGATCGTAATCAGGGTAATCCCTACTTGAATGGTTGATAAAAAGTGGTTAGGATTTTCTAGTACCTTCAGCAGACGGATATAGCGTCTATCTCCTTCTTCTGCCTTTTGTTCAACCCGCGCACGATTTAGTGACACCATGGCCATTTCTGTGGCTGAGAAAAAGGCATTTAACACCGTCAAGATAAACAATAAAACAAATTGTAGCAACAAATTCTGACTACTTGGGTCTTCCATAGTTCTTCTCCTAAAATAGTATCTTACCCTCTATTATATCACAAAATATAGTCCAGTACATATTACATATTATTTTTTCTCATACTCTTCGAAAATCTCTTCAAACCACGTCAGCTTTATCTGCAACCTCAAAGCTGTGCTTTGAGCAAGCTGCGGCTAGCTTCCTAGTTTGCACTTTGATTTTCATTGAGTAACAGTATCTATTGTAGCCCTGCTTAAACTAGTAAGAAAGAACTCCTATATCGACAAGTGACATAGGAGTTTATTTTGTATTTTACTGAGTAACAGTCACTTCTCCAGTTCTGTAATCCAGTTGAAGTCCCTTTTGAACATTGGGAACTAGAACATTAAATTCCAATTCTCCGTCTGAAGACTTGGCTTCAATCTGTGAAGCTGAAGGAACTAAATCCTCGTTTGAAGCATAATAAAGAGTTACACGGTAACGGACACGCTTGTTTTTATCCAAGGCCTTACGTACCATGCTTTCATAGTAGTTTTGACCAGTCGAATCCTCGGCCTGTGCCTGATTTGCCCATGCTGTTTGAACAGCAATGTTTTTAGGATTGCTTGTCGAGGCATCAAAACCATCCAAGCCACCGATTAAGGCATAGCCTAACAAGTGACCTCTATCGACCGCATGGGTATAAGTACCCTTTAGATTCTTAACCTGATGCCAGCCTGGAGGAGTCCAAGAAGTCGAACCATTCCCAGTTTCTTCACGATTCTTGTACTGACGAGTAGCCTTAGACAAGAGGGCATTTGCTACGGTTGGTACCGTTTCCTTGCCCACTGTCTTTGTTTTATTATCAGCGTAGGGCTTACTTGAAACCTTAGCATCTAGATTTGTTTTATTACCATTGACTATAAAAGCACCTGAGCCATTCCACTCCAGACTCCCTTTTATTTGACTCTTGACTGCATCTGTTAAGACACTTTCTGCCAATGCTTGACTAGGAGCTTCAGGCGCTTGTTTTTTCTGACTAACCTTTGTTTTAGGACTATTAGTTGTCGACTGCATCTGCTTGATATAGTAGCTCCCTGCAGATAAAAGCAATAACACTAGCAGTCCGATTAGTGTCTGTCTTGTTTTTTTGTTCATTTTTCTCCTTATCTTTATAAAAAGGCTGGTCTCCCAGCCTAATTTCCTGTAAATTTATGAATCAATTCCTGCCATTTTGCTGGAGACAGGATGGCCCATGGATCTTGACCCTTGCCCAAGATTCCATAACCGACCATTAAACCAATTCCTAGGGCTAGAACGCCTAAAATCAGTACCAGGATGACTAAAAGTAAACGCTTGATTACGTAGCTTGATTTCTTATTCATCTTCATCACTTGCCTCAATCCGCTGAATCTTAGCACCTAGCTGCGCCAACTTCTCATGGAAACGGTAGTAACCTCTATCCAAGTGAACCAATTTACCAACTACAGTTTCTCCTTGTGCTACCAAACCTGTCAAAATCAAGGCTGCGCTGGCACGAAGGTCAGTTGAAAGAACTTCCGCTCCCTGCAAAGCCTGCCCACCAACAATACGAGCTGTATCACGGATAATCTCAGAATGCAAGCCCATGCGGCGCATTTCTTCTAAGTGTTGGAAACGATTTTCGAAAACTGTCTCCACCATAGTTGATTCCCCTTTTGCGACGGTCATCAAGGCTGTAAATTGGGCCTGCATATCTGTTGGAAATCCTGGGTGGGGCAAAGTTTTCACATGAACAGCTTTTAGATTTTCTAGTTGAGAGCGAACTCGAATTCCTTCCGTCTCCTCTGTCACTTCCACTCCCATTTCAAGCAATTTAGCAATCAAGGGACGGTTGTGCTCCCAAACAGCGTCTTTAATCAAGACATCACCACCAGTCATAGCAGCAGCCACCATAAAGGTTCCAGCTTCGATACGGTCTTGGACCACATTGTGAGTCGTACCATGAAGTTTCTCAACACCGGTAATGGTAATGGTCTCTGTACCAGCACCCTTAACCTTAGCTCCCATTTCATTGAGGAGAATAGCTAAGTCCACAATCTCAGGCTCACGCGCAGCATTTTCAATCACTGTCACCCCATCAGCCAGGGTCGCCGCCATCATCAAGTTCTGCGTAGCACCAACACTTGGGAAATCCATATAGATATGAGCTCCATGTAAGCGATCAGCCTTGGCTTCGATGTAACCAGCTGTTTGACTAATCTTAGCCCCCATAGCTTCTAGACCTTTCAAATGAAGATCAATAGGGCGGCTACCAATCGTACAACCACCTGGCATGGATACCTTGGCATGACCTACACGGGCAAGAATTGGTCCCAAGACAACGATAGATGCACGCATCTTGCTGACATACTTGTAAGGAGCTTCCTCTGTGATATCGCCAGTCGCATCCACCTCGACAAGATGAGCTTCCTCATCAAAATCCACCTTGGCATTTAAACCGCGAACCACCTGATTCATAGTGAAAACATCTGACAAGATAGGAACATTCTGCAAGACGGTCTTCCCTTCACTTGCTAGAATAGTCGCTGCCAACAAGGGCAAGACTGCATTCTTTGCTCCTTCAATCGTAACACTTCCTACCAGACGATTATCGCCACCTTGAACCACAATTTTTTCCATACTTACTTCCTTTACATTTGATTTTATAATAATCCTCTAAGCGCTTCTTGCCACAACTGATATAGGCTGATAAAGAAAGAACTCATGATGTAACCCATGACAATACTGAAAAAGGCTACTAGTAAACGAACTTTTCCTGTATTCTCAGCTGTCACTTTTAAAACCTTTTCCCATCTAACAAGATTCTTTAAAAGGTAAAAACTCACATAAATAAAGAGCATGTGACTGCTTAGAGTGAATAATAATTGAACCATTTGACTATTATACCATCTTCTCTGTTTGTGCGCTAGTTTGGAAACTTCCCTTAAAAACTAGGGATTGTTTTTCAAGTAATCAATTGCATCTTGTAGGGTTTTAACAGGCACGATTTTCATATCTGTCTTGATTGTTTTAGCTGCTTCTAGGGCTGTTTGGTAGTTGTTTTTAGCATCAGGATGTGCTTTCTTTTCTTCTTCGCTAACAGGGTTATCAGGAGCAAAGAAAATAGCAGCACCTTCTCTAGCCGAAGCTACAACTTTTTTATCAATACCTCCAATATCCCCCACATTACCATCACGGTCAATGGTTCCTGTACCGGCAACAATGCGGCCATTACGAAGGCCTGGGTCAGCTATTTGGGTATAGATGGCCAGACTAAACATGAGACCTGCACTTGGACCACCGATACCAGCTGTTGAAAAGCGAATTGGGACATCACTGGTTACTTCTGTACGGTCAATCAAGCCGATTCCAATTCCATTTTTGCCATTTTCCAAGGTGATAATCTTACCTTCTGCAGACTTGGTTTGCCCATCCTCTTCATAGGTGACCTTGACGGAGTCCCCTAATTTTTGAGAATTGACATAATCAATCAAATCTTTGGAACTATCAAAGGTCTGATCATTGACTGCTGTGACCGTATCAGAGATGTTAAGAATCCCTTTAAAGGTCGAATTATCCGTCACAGTCAAGACATAAACCCCAAGGTATTTGAGTTCGATATCTTTACCAGCTGTTTTTAGCCCTTGATATTTGGCCATATTTTGCGATGTTTGCATGTAGAATTGATTAATCCGCATAAATTCAACATCGGAAGAACCACCTGTAGTCTCTTGGGCACTACGAATATCTGTAAAAGGCGTCAACCAAGCATAAATCATATGGGCTAAAGTAGCGCGCTGGACACCAACCGTAACGAATTGATAGGCACCAGCTTCCTTATCTTCTGTGTCATTGACTTTAAGGACTTGGCGAATATCTTCCGAACCACCTGGAACCTCTATATAATAGGGCAAGGGCACTACAAATGCCAAGAAAGTCACAATTAAGGCCGCAATGACATATAAGGGCCATCTAATCTTTTTTTTCATTTCTTATTTCCTCCAAAATACTATCAGGAACATAGCAAGCAATATCCTGACTAAATTTCAAAAGCTCTCTAACGCCTGATGAACTGAGATAGAGATGTTCAGGTCGACTATGTAAATATATGGTCTCTATATCAGGAGACAGCTGATGGTTGTAGTAATCAAAACTGGCTTCATATTGCAAATCCGCTGCATTCCTCAAACCACGCACTAGACAAGTAGCCCCCAGTCTTTTTGCGACATCAACCACCAATTCATCATGAGAAGACACAACTTCAACATTTTCCAAATGTTTCAAAGCCTTTTCTAACCCCCGTTTACGATTTTCGATAGGAAGAAATCCTTGTTTGTGGGGATTAAAAAAAATACCGACATAGAGCTTATCAAAGAGTCTGCTCGCCCGTTCAATGATATCCAGATGCCCATTTGTCATCGGATCAAATGAGCCTGTGAATAAGCCAATCTTATCTGACATAGACTGTCACCTTACTAATTCCATAAATCTTTTCCTTCCATATGCCCAGACAGGCAATTTCTTCTGGAAGTTCAACGGCCTTATCCGTCTCACACACGACCATGACATCTTCAGAAAAAAGCTCTTTCTCAGCCATTTTTTCAATATCTGCTACGATTTGTTCCTTGGCATAAGGAGGATCTAAGAAAATGAGGTCAAATTCCCCAGATATCTGTTCCAACGCCCTTTCTGCATCCATTTTGAGAAGTTGAAATTTCCCCACTTCCTTGGTCATCTGAATATTTTCAGCCACGATAGCCTGAGCCTTACGGTCTCGCTCCACCAAAACAGCGCTGGACATGCCACGCGATACTGCCTCGATAGATAAACCACCACTACCTGCATAAAGGTCCAAGACTCGTCCCCCTTCAAAGTAGGGACCAATCATGTTAAAAATGGCTCCCCTAACCTTATCCGAAGTAGGTCTTGTCGTCTTTCCTTCTAGTGTCTTGAGGGGACGTCCCCCATAGATTCCTGATACGATTTTCATACCGTTTATTATACCAAATTATGGGCGAAAAGAGAAAGAAAACCGAACCTTGCGGTTCGATTCTCTATAAAATATTTTCGTAAGTATCTCGGACTTCCTGAGGCCAAACACTTGTTTGCACTTCTCCGATGTGTTTCTTGCGAAGTAAGAACATGGCCATACGAGATTGTCCAATTCCTCCACCGATTGTCAATGGAAATAGGCCATTCAACAAAGCCTTGTGCCATTCCAATTCCAAGCGGTCTTCATCACCTGTGATGGCAACCTGACGTCTAAGAGTTTCTTCATCTACACGGATTCCCATAGAAGACAACTCAAAGGCTCCACCCAGAGACTCATTCCAGACAAGAATATCGCCATTCAGACCCTTGTAGCCATTTTCAGACTCGCTTGTCCAGTCATCATAGTCTGGTGCACGTCCATCGTGCGGTTTACCGTCTGGTAATTCACCACCGATACCAATCAAGAAGACTGCTCCAAATTCTTTACAAATAGCATTTTCACGTTCTTTCGGTGTCAAGTCTGGGTAGCGTTCTACCAACTCTTCTGTGTGGATAAAAGTGATTTGTTTTGGCAAGATTGATTCGATGTCATAGCGGGCTTCAACAGCTAGCTCAGTAAGGCGAATAGCCTTGTAAATCTTCTCAACTGTTTCTTTTAGATAAGCGATGTTACGCTTACCATTTGGGATAACTTTCTCCCAATCCCACTGGTCAACATAAACAGAGTGAGTCGCATCCAACGAGTCTTCGTCTGGACGAAGGGCCTTCATGTGGACAAAAAGACCTTCTCCCTCACCGAAACCAAAACGGGCCAAAGTATGGCGCTTCCATTTAGCAAGTGAGTGCACCACTTCATAAGTAGCATCAGGGATTTGGAGAACCTTGACCGATACGGCATTCTCCACACCTGATAAGTTGTCCTGCATCCCGTCACCGACCCTGCTCAAGATAGGACCTTGAACTTCGACAACTTCTAACTTATCTTTCAAATACTGGGTAAAAGTGTTTTTGACAAAGGAAATCTCTTCTTGTTGATGAATAAAACTTTTCTTCATAAACTACTCCTCAAAAAATTAATTAAAAGCATTATACACCTATTTCCAATAAAAGGAAAGAGCAAATATAAAAAAATCAGTGCTCCTTCGAACACTGATGTTAGGGGCCTTTTAGTCATTACGACCAAAGATACGTAGAATACTTAGGAAGAGATTGATAAAATCAAGATAGATACTGAGAGCCATTGACACAACCCAACCTGTCGCTACACGGCCTTGTGATTGTTCATAAGCGAGACGAATTCTTTGGTTATCCCAAGCAATCAACCCTGAGAAAACCAAAACCATGGCTACGCTAATCATATAATCAAAGAAGCCGCTAGCCAAGAAAATATTAACTACCATGGCAATCAGCAAACCGATAAGAGCCGCCATCATAGCCCGACCAAGGCCACTCAAATCTTTCTTGGTGAACATGCCAACTGCCGCCATGACAAAGAAGAGAAGGGCGCTAGACACAAAGGCGGATAAAACTGTACCCGGAGTATAGAAGGCCACCACAAAACTAAGAGTAAAGCCGTTTAAAACAGAGTAAAGTAAAAATACTGGAAGAGCCGCTGGACTATTCTTTAAGGCCATGTTACTAGCAACGAAGACTAGTGCTAGCTCTGCAAAAGTAGCAATGGTCAACCAGAGACGTCCCTGCATCAAAAAGTAAACCAACTGAGATTGAAAGACCGTTAACATAAGGCCTGATACCAAAGCGGATAATCCGATTCCCAGACCAACAAAGGCATAAACCTTAGCGTAAAATTGATTGAGACCTGCGCGGTCGTGAATAATAGTGTGATTCATCTTTTCTCCTTTTCTATAAACATCTTTCCTTGATTATAACAAAGAAAGTTAAAATTAGCTTAAATGGAAAATTAAAATACCGGCTGCAACGGCAACATTCAAACTCTCCGCCTGTCCCTTCATACTAATGTGGACCAACTGGTCTGCACTTTCAGCCATAAGGGGACTAATTCCTTGCCCCTCATTTCCCATGACTAGTACAAAATTTTCTATAGGAACCAGTCCTCTGTAATCAACAGAATCTTTAGATAGGGTTGTTGCTAGTACTGGGATACCTGCCTTTTTAGCTTTCTCGAGAAGCGCTTGGCTCGACATCCGGTAAATGGGCAGATGGAAATGACTGCCTTGCATGGAACGTAAGGTCTTGAGACTGTAGGTATCTGCCGATTTATCTGAAACAATCACTCCAGTAAAACCTGCTGCATCCGCAGTCCGAATGATCGTTCCCACATTACCAGGATCTTGCACATCTTCCAAAAATAAGAACTTGCCCTGACTAAAGTCAGCTTGTCCTACTTCTTCTTTTTGAACCACGGCAACAATTCCCTGTGGATTCTGAGAATCCGCCAAATCTAGCAAAATATCCTCTGACACCCAGATAGTTTGCGGAAAAGCAGCTAACTGATCTCGGTAATTTTCTAGGGCAAAGATTTTCTCAATCGTCACTCCAGCTTGAACAGCTTCTTCAAACAAGTGCCAGCCTTCAATCAAATAGGCAGACTTGCGGTATTTTTTTTGGTGTAATTTCTTGGCATTTTTTACCACAGAATTGGCTTTTGAGGTTATAATAGTCATAGAAATATTATAACACAATCAAAGGGGTTTGGTATGCAAAAGGTTAGAATGATTGCCCAAGGTAGGGTACAGGGAGTCGGCTTTCGTTGGGGTGTTTACAGCTTGGCACTTGAAATTGGTGGCATCACAGGTCGGGTATGGAATAACGACGATGGCACAGTGGAAATCTTAGCCCAAGCAGACTCATCTGCTACCATGGCAAAATTTATCCAAGAAATCCGAAAAGGACCGACACCTTTTTCAAAAGTTAGCTACTTAGATGTCAAACTGAGCAACTTTCCTCCCTACCCTGACTTCAAAATCGCAAATTAGGTCTCTAGAACTATTGTATATTTTGTAAAAAAACAGTAGAATAGAAAGGTATTATTTTTAAAAGAAGGAATGAACAAATTGAAAGCTATTAAACGTTTTGCCCTCTCAGCTATGGGAGTGGCTATGTTGCTTGTCTTAACTGGCTGTGTCAATGTCGATAAAGCCACAGGACAGCCAACAGGATTGGTTTGGAATACTATCGGAGCACCTATGGCTGAAGCCATTAAGTACTTCGCCAATGACAAGGGACTTGGTTTTGGTGTTGCTATCATCATCGTAACCATTATTGTGCGCTTGATTATCTTGCCACTTGGTATCTACCAATCATGGAAAGCAACGCTTCACTCTGAAAAGATGAACGCCCTCAAGCACGTCCTTGAGCCACACCAAACTCGTCTCAAAGAAGCAACTACTCAAGAAGAAAAACTCGAAGCCCAACAAGCTCTCTTTGCCGCTCAAAAAGAGCACGGCATCAGCATGTTTGGTGGTGTAGGATGTTTCCCTATCCTCCTTCAAATGCCTTTCTTCTCAGCTATCTACTTTGCTGCCCAACATACTGAAGGTGTTGCTCAAGCAAGCTACCTAGGAATTCCTCTAGGTTCTCCAAGTATGATTTTGGTTGCCTGTGCTGGTATTCTTTACTATCTTCAATCGCTCCTTTCACTTCACGGAGTAGAAGATGAAATGCAAAGAGAACAAATCAAGAAAATGATTTACATGAGCCCACTCATGATCGTCGTCTTCTCCCTCTTCTCACCAGCCAGTGTCACACTTTACTGGGTTGTCGGTGGTTTCATGATGATTCTCCAACAGTTTATCGTCAACTATATCGTTCGTCCAAAACTTCGCAAAAAAGTCCGTGAAGAATTGGCTAAGAATCCACCAAAAGCACGTGCTTTCTCAACACCAAATGGACGAAAAGACGTTACCCCTGAACAACCAACTGCTATCACAAGCAAGAAAAAACACAAAAATCGCAACGCTGGAAAACAACGTTCGAGATAAGAAGAAAAAGGCTTAGCTAGTTTGCTAAGTCTTTTTTGCAAGTCATACTCTTCGAAAATCTCTTCAAACCACGTCAGCTTCGCCTTGCCGTAGATGTGTTACTGACTTCGTCAGTCTTATCTACAACCTCAAAACAGTGTTTTGAGCTGACTTCGTCAGTTCTATCCACAACCTCAAAACCATGTTTTGAGCAGCCTGCGGCTAGCTTCCTAGTTTGCTCTTTGATTTTCATTGAGTATCAAAAGCCCGATGTTTCCATCAGGCTTCTTTTTTATCCATGTACACGTTTCATATAGTCTTGATAACTTTCGGTATCCATGAGTTGTTTAGCGTTCTTAACGCGGTCTGCTGTTGGTGGTTTGACCCCTTCGAGGGAATAAGGAATTCCCAGTTCACGCCATTTAAACTCACCCATAGTGTGATAAGGCAGAATTTCAAACTTATCAACATTTTTGAGGGTCTTGACGAACTTACCAAGTTCAATCAAGTCATCATCTCTATCTGTCAATCCTGGAACTAGCACGTGGCGAATCCAGACAGGTTTCCCAATATCTGATAGATACTGGGCACAAGCCAAGATATTTTTATTGGTTTGGCTAGTGACAATTTTGTGCTGTTCTTCGTTGATTTCCTTGATATCCAAGAGAACCAAGTCAGTGACAGCCATGAGTTTGTCAAACTTTTCAAGGTAACGTGGTTTATTACGGAAAGGAAGGGCACAGGTGTCCAAGGTACAGTGGATTCCTTGTTCCTTAGCCTTAGTGAAGAGGGCAATCAGGAAATCAATCTGCAAGAGGGCTTCTCCTCCACTGACTGTAATCCCACCCTTATTTCCCCAGAAACCGCGATAACGCAAGGCTTCTGTCAAGACATCATCTACCGTCCGTTCACGTGATTTATTGGACTCCATAGCCCAAGTGTCTGGGTTGTGGCAATACTGGCAACGCATGTGACAGCCCTGCAAAAAGACAATGAAGCGAATACCAGGACCATCTACCGCCCCAAAACTTTCTGTCGAATGCACCATTCCTGTCACTTGTCCATAATCAATTGTTTCTTCAGACATATCGTTACCTTCCTTGAAAACGTTTTATAGTTTTATTATATCACGACTTGAAGGAAAAACAAGATTTTTGCCTATTTTTTAGAAAGCAATCTGTTTTTCAATTTCATTTTCAATTACTTATCATTTTATTCTTCAAAATCAAAGCCATACAAGGTTGCAAAATAGTCCTCAGGGCGCTCCGCACGGCGGATTTGACGGGCTTTGCCTTCTTCGGTATAGAGGATTTCTGCAGAACGAAGTTTGGCGTTGTACTGGTAGCCCATTGAAAATCCGTGGGCACCTGTATCATGAATTACCAACAAATCACCAATTTCTGTATGAGGCAGTTCGCGATTCACTGCAAATTTATCATTGTTTTCACAGAGTGAACCAACCACATCTACTACTTCAGCTGGTCCATCTGGATGTGTCATGTTAGTAATATGATGGTAGGCTCCATACATAGCTGGACGCATGAGGTTGACTGCTGATGCATCCACACCTAGATAGGTACGGTAGGTTTCCTTCTTATGAGTGACTCTTGTGACCAAAGCACCGTGAGGTGCCAACATAAAACGACCCAATTCGGTGAAAATCTTAACCTGACCAAGACCTGCTGGCGTAAGGACCTCTTCATACACCTTACGAACTCCCTCACCAATCAAGGCAATATCATTTGGCTCCTGGTCTGGACGATAGTTGACACCAATACCGCCAGAAAGATTGATAAAGTCTAGCGAAATGCCCAACTTTTCCTTGATTTCAACAGCCAATTCAAAAAGCTGACGAGCCAACTCTGGGTAATAGAGATGGGTGACGGTATTGGACGCTAGGAAGGAGTGAATCCCAAAAGTCTTGGCTCCTTTTTCCTTCAAGATGGCAAAAGCTTCAAAGAGCTGGTCCTTGGTCATACCAAACTTGGCTTCTCCAGGATTGTCCATAATATCTGTTCCCAGTTCAAAAACGCCTCCAGGATTGTAACGACAAGAGATAATTTCTGGAATGCCTGCTGCACGCTCTAGATGTTCAATATCTTCAAAGGCATCCAAGTTAATGGTCGCACCCAATTCACGTGCATAGGCGTATTCCTTGTCTGGCGTATTGTTTGAAGAGAACATGATCTCAGAACCAGGGAAATTCAGTTTATGACTCATCAAAAGCTCCACATAACTAGAGCAGTCCACACCGCAACCTTCCTCTTGGAGAATTTTCAAAATAGCTGGAGTTGGAGTAGCCTTAACTGCAAAATATTCCTTAAAGCCCTTGTTCCACGAAAATGCTTGGTTGACGGCTCTTGCCTTTTCACGAATTCCCTTCTCATCATACAAGTGAAAGGGAGTCGGGAACTCGGCAACAATCTTTTCTAAGTCTTCTTTATTGATAAATGGTGTTTTCATAAGTTTCCTTCTATTCTATTTGCAAAGAAAGGCTGGGACAATCGTTCCAACCTTTAGTTCTATCTCTTATTTATCTTCGTCAAAGATATTACCAACCTCAACATCGATGGTTTGATTCTTGACATCAATATTTGTTACCTTCAAGAGTGACTTGTAGTCAAACTGCTTTTCACGTTCTTCTTGGGCATTATCCGCAAAGACTGCTACACCAGCCAATTCTGAATCAAACTCACGCAAGAGGCTGATCATCCCATTGACAGTTCCGCCACCTTTCAAGAAGTCATCCACAATCAAGACACGGCTGCCTGCCTTGAGACTACGTTTTGAAAGGAACATTTTCTCGATACGGTCACCACTTGAACCGGATACATAGTTGACGCTGACAGTTGAACCTTCGGTAATTTTCAGGTCGCGGCGCACAATAACAAAAGGAACATTGAGGACATTGGCAACTGCATTTGCAAGTGGCACACCCTTAGTCGCTACGGTCATAACCGCGTCGATTTTTTGGTCCATAAAGCTCTTGGCAATAATGCGACCAATATTTTTCAAGATAGCTGGTGTGCTAAGCAAATCAGACAGGTAGATATAGCCACCTGGCAAGATACGGTCACTTTCTGACAACTTGGCACGCAAGTCCTCAACCATTTCCTTGGCATCATGGCTTGAGATTGATGGTGTGAAAATGACACCACCACCAGCACCAGTTACTGTCTGGATATGACCGATTTCAATTTCCTCAAAGGCACGTTTGATAATGACGATATCCTCTGAGATGGATGATTTAGCAGATTCATACTTTTCAGCAAAAGTATTGAGACTAGTTAGTTTATAAGGATTATTAATCAAATAGTTGGAAATGACAACCATCCGATCACTTCTTCTTAATTTCATTTCTATTTCCCACTTCATTTAATTTTGATATTTTATCTATTATACCATATTCACATAAAAAAAACGAACATTCTTATCCTAAAAAATGCTCATTTTTCTTAAATTATTAATCTAAATCTGGTTTATAGAAGGAACGATTGTCCATAGCGAAAATTTTATTGGTCATCTCTCCTTTATCCACCAAAGTCAGAGCTGTTGACATCATCATCATGCTTGCATCCAGATTGTCAATCATATGGATAATTTCTGCTTCCATAATACGTGGACGGACTGGACTTCCATACTCAAGTAAGCCGTGGTGACTGAGGATAACGTGACGAAGCAAAACGACTTCTTCCTTGGTATCATCGATGCCGAGTTCCATCACTGTCTTGGTAATTTCACTATCAATGAGAGCGATATGTCCAAGAAGATTGCCTCGCACTGTATACTCAGTCTGGTCTGGCCCCGTCAACTCAATGACCTTAGCCAAGTCATGCAGCATAATCCCTGCATAGAGCAGGTTCTTATTGAGCTGAGGATAGACTTCGCTAATAGCATCTGCCAAACGCACCATGGTCGCCGTATGATAAGCCAAACCCGTTTCAAAGGCATGGTGGTTGGTCTTGGCTGCTGGATAGGAGTAAAATTCCTTATCATACTTGGTGTAGAGATTTCGGACAATTCGTTGCCAAACAGGATTTTCAATTTTGAAAATCATTTGCGACATATAGTCACGGATTTCCTTGACATCAACTGGTGACTTGACCTTGAAATCAGCTGGATTATTGGGTTCGCCAGGCTGAGGCAGGCGGAGAGTAATTTGATTGACTTGAGGGGTGTTGTTATAAACTTCTCGGCGTCCTTTCATGTGGACAACCTTACCTGCGGTAAAGGCCTCAACGTTATGAGGTTGAGCATCCCAGAGTTTCCCTTCAATCTCGCCACTATCATCTTGGAAGGTAAAGGCTAGGTAGTTTTTCCCAGCTCGAGTTTGCCTCAGGTCAGCTGACTTGATTAGGTAAAAGCCTTCAAACAGCTCATCTTTTTTCATGTGACTAATCTTCATATTCTTCCTCATTTTCTTGGAAATGGAGTAGATCAAGCGCAGGCTCACCTTCTGACAACTCAATGTGACGGAGCGTCCGCTCGATAGCTGTAGTGCGACGGTTTAATAGTTCATCAATATTGCCAGAGGCATGTTGGAGATGTTTTTGCACCTTGACCAGAATGCCACCGAACTTGCCAAACTCCGTCTTGACACTGGCAAGAGTCTTGCTGATATGGTCGGCACTCTTTTGGATATTGAGAGTTTTGAAGCCAACTGATAGGGAATTGAGGAGAGCTGACAGGGTACTTGGACCTGCGACAATAATCTGCTCCTCCCGTCTCAAATCATCAAAGAAGACCGGATTGCGGACAATTTCTGAGTAAAGACCTTCTGTCGGAACAAACAAAACTCCAAAATTGGTCGTCCGAGGTGGTGCTATGTACTTGCTCTTGATATCCTTGGCAAAGCGCTTGACGCTTGCTAGGAGTGACTTACGACAGCGTTCGATCTCGTCCTTGTCACCTGCTTCATAGGCTTCTTCTAGACGGTAATAATCTGCCAGTGGAAACTTAGAGTCAATTGGTAGGTAGACGTATTCCTGGTCTCCCTGTCCAGGTAATTTGATGGCATACTCCACTCGCTCACTAGAGTTTTCAACTGTTGCATATTCTCGTTCATACTGGGCAGGGGTCATGATGTCCTCAATAATTTGCCCCAGTTGCAATTCTCCAAGAATCCCTCGCGTCTTGGTTCCAGAGAGAACCTTGTTAAGAGCTCCTACATCACGGGCAACTGTCTGCATTTCTCCAAGGCCACGATTGACAGACTCTAGTTGCTTGGAAACTGTCTCGAAGGAGGCCTGCAAGCGTGTCTGCAAGGTCTTTTCTAACTTTTCCTCGACCGTCTGGCGCATTTGTTCCAAACGTTGCTCATTTGATTCCTGCAGGGCTTGGAGACGTTGGTCGGTCTTGTCTCTGGTTTGGAGGAGATTATCTGTCATTTCTTGACGGACTTGCGTCAGACCTTGGTGCAATTCAATTCGCACTTCTTGCAAACGGTCACTGACAGCCACTTCCAAGTCTTTTTGGTCCAACTGGCTGGCTTGTCTGGCTTGTTCAAAACGGTAATCCAACTGGTCTGACAAATGATCTGCCTGATCCTCCAAGCTCTTGGCTAGATGTTTTTCCTGCTTATCCTGCCTTTGCCAAATCAGAAAGAGGCCAGCTAGGTTGGCAATCAATAATAGAACAAGTAAACTTTCCATCCTACCTCCTGTCCTTGCTATGCAGCACGACCACATAGCCATCTGGGCAAGTCACCGAAACTTCCCTATCTATATATTCGTTAGAAGCGTACACTTTTTTAAAGAAAAAATTTTCCTCTGTCAATTCATACTTGGCTCCAAGAATGGTCAGCTGGCTATCCCGAACTGGCATAAAGGCTAGATAGTCGTAGTCTGAACGAGGCTGTAGCTGACTGGTCCCTTCTGGACAATAGGCAATCACATTTTGCCCATCTTCAATCAATATCTGGCGCATATAGGGTGCTAATTTGGAATTGCTAGGTAAAAAGACATTGGCCAGCATATGATCAATACGTCCACCCAAAGCACCGAAAATAGTGACCTGAGCCTGAGGATTTTTCTCAAAGATAGTCAAGAGAGCCAATTCCAAATCGGTATCATCTTTTTCTGGTCGGGCTTGAACAAAATACTGGGCACGTTTTTGAATCAACTGACGCTCTTCTGCAGTGACAGAATCAAAATCTCCAACCGCTAGAGCGAGAGGAAAGTTTTCTTCCAAGACCCAGAGCGAGCCGCGATCTACACCAACAAAGCAATCAAAGTCTGTCCGGTAGTGGCCGCGGTCTCCTCCTGCAAAAACAGCAACCCTAGTCCAGTTGTTTTCTGAGAGTTTGTACTCGCTCATTGACATCTCCCTTAAAGACATAGGAACCTGCTACAAAAACGGTCGCACCAGCTTCTTTGGCTTGGGCAATAGTTTGATCATCAATCCCACCATCGACTTCAATCTCAAAGTTCAAACCTTTTTCCTCACGAAGTGCAACCAACTCACGGACCTTATCCATGCTTTCTGGCAGAAAGGCTTGCCCACCAAAACCTGGATTAACCGTCATGACTAAAACTTGGTCAACTAGATGAAGTACGTGCTTGACGGCTTCAACTGGTGTGCCAGGATTGATAACGACTGAAGGCTTAACACCGAGTGAACGAATTTTTTGGAGGGCACCATGAATATGAGGCGTTGCTTCCACATGGATGCTGATGATATCCGCACCTGCACGCGCAAAATCTTCTAAATGATGCTCTGGATTCGCCACCATCAAGTGGCAGTCAAAGACCATCTTGCTATGAGGTCGAAGAGCTTCGACCACACCTGAACCAAAACTGATTTGTGGTACAAAGTGACCATCCATGATATCGATATGGGCATATTCTGCCCCAGTTGCTTCTAGACGTTTGATTTCACGTTCAAAGTTGGCATAATCTGCTGCCAGAATTGACGGAGCAATCTTGTATTGAGACATAGGTTTCTCCTTATTTTGGAATTTTTTTGCTGACTTTTTTATAGGTTTCTCTGCGATTTTCAATCTCACTGAGGAATTGCAGGTAGTTGTCAAAACGGAAGGACGCAATGATACCCTCTTCTACTGCCGGCTTCACTGCACAGGACGGCTCATGGGTATGGGTACAAGTGCGGAATTTGCAGTTTCGGCTGACACTAGCAATCTCTGGGAAGGCCTGATTGAGGTCTTCTGCCGTTGATACTTCATAATCCAATGATGAAAAACCTGGTGTGTCTGCGATTTTACCTCCATTGAGATTATAAAAACTAACCGCTCGAGTAGTGTGGCGCCCGCGACCCAGACTGTCTGAAATTTCTCCTGTTTCAAGATTGAGGTCTGGTGCGATTTTATTGAGAAGAGTTGATTTCCCAACACCTGTCTGCCCCATAAAGACTGTAACCTTGCCTGTTAACAAAGGCAGGAGTCCCTCTTTACTGGTCACAAAGTCGTAGCCGATATCACCATAAGTCTGTTCATAAAAATCCAGTTCTTCTCTATCTTCCAGCAAGTCCATTTTAGAAATATAGACGATAGGATGGATGCCCTTGTGCTCCAAAAGAACCAAGAAACGATCCAGCAAATTGCTGTTAAAATCAGGTTCCTTGACGGACATGATCACCACAGCTTGGTCAATATTGACAATAGGCGGACGGACCAGACTGTTTTTCCGTTCGTGAATCTTGAGAATATAACCTTCAGAATATTCCTCCGCAGAAAAATCTACCCAGTCCCCAACATAGGGTGTATGGCCTTTTTTGCGGAAATTCCCACGCGCGCGTGTTTGATAAACCTGGCCCTTACTCTCCACATAGTAGAAGCCCGCCAAGGCTTTAATGATTTGTCCCTGCATCTTAGAGTCCTTGTCCTTTGAGCGCATCAGCTAGGCTAGCAAATTCTGCCAAGCTGAGAGCTTCTCCACGTACACTTGGTGACAAACTTGCTTGGTCCAAAGCCTTGGTCAACTTTTCCTTGACTTCATCAGTCTTGCCAAAGTAGCCTGTCAGGTTATTCCACAAGGTCTTGCGGCGATGAGTGAAACTAGCCTTGGAAACCTTAAAGAAGAAGTTCTCGTCTTCCACTGCTACGGCTGGTTCTGGACGACGCACCATTTTCAAAATAGCAGAGTCCACGTTTGGCGCTGGCACAAAGACCGTACGAGGCACGATGAAGGCAACCTTGGCAGTCATGTAGTACTGAACCGCAATCGACAAACTGCCATATGCCTTGGTATTTGGTTGAGCGGAAATGCGGTCAGCTACCTCTTTTTGCATCATAACCACAAACTCACTAAAAGGAATTCCGCTCTCGATCAAGTGCATGAGAATAGGCGTTGTGATGTAGTAAGGCAAATTAGCCACTACCTTGATTGGCAGGTCAGGATTTTTAAAATTCTGGATATGTTGCGCCAAATCGACCTTGAGAATGTCCTCGTTGACTACGGTCATATTGTCAAAATCACGCAAGGTATCTGCCAAAATGGGCACTAAACGATGGTCAATTTCAAAGGCCATGACCTCTGCTGCACGCTCAGCCAGAAACTCCGTCAAGGCACCAATACCTGGTCCAATTTCGATAACATTGACCTGATCATCAATCTCAGCCGTATCCACGATTTTTTGTAGGATATTGGTATCCGTCAAGAAATTTTGTCCAAAAGACTTTTTAAAGGTAAAACCGTGACGCTCCAGCACTGCCTTGGTCACGCTGTAATCTGCAATTCTCATCTATTCTCTTTTCTATTATCTGTTACTTCTATTGTAACACATTCCCCTTACATTTGGGGTCTGCTTAGCTGTTCTCATAAGATTTCATAGCTTCTTCCACTTCTGCCAAAGTAACCCCAAACAACTCTAGGCGTTTGAGGAGTTGCTTGCCGTTGGAATAGCCGATTCGGAGAGCCTCTCCTAGATATTCTCGTCGCTTACGGCTGTCTGCCCCTGCTAGAAAACCAAGGCGAATCAAGTCGCTACGACTGATATCAAACTGACTCTCATGTTCAAATTGTTCTGTAATCTGAGCTAGAGCCGTTTTCAGGTCTTCATAGCTGGCATGCTCAATTCCCAGAGAACGGCCCTTGGTCTTGGACTTGGGAACAGCTTCATCTCGTTTGAGGAAGGCATGCTGAACTGTTGGAATGGCCGTCATAATCATGCGACGAATTCGCTCCCCATTAAAATCTGGGTCTGTAAAGACAATGACTCCATGACGTTGGTGCAGGCGCTGAATCCGCTCTAGATCCTGGTCATTGATGGCAGAACCTCGTGTCTCATAGGTTTCTACATCGAAATAACGTTTGAGATTGGCCGTATCATCGCGCCCTTCAACCACGATGACTTGGGAAATTTTCTCTTTCATAATTAACTTTCCAATCCAAAAATTCGCTCTGCATTTGCGGTTGTTACCTCCGCTAGCTCTTCTGCTGTCATCCCACGCAAATCAGCTATAAAGTCCACTACATAGCGAGTGTAGGCTGTTTTGTTTTCGCGACCCCGTTTAGGAACAGGAGCCAAGTAAGGCGCATCTGTCTCTACCAAAATCTTGTCCAAAGGTAACTCTTTAGCTGCTTCTTGGATGTCAGTTGCCTTCTTAAAAGTCACCACTCCTGAGAAGGAAATGATCATACCAAGCGCGACAAACTTCTCTGCCCACTCAAGCGTCCCTGAAAATGAGTGCATAATCCCACCACGAGGACTAACGCCCTCACTTTTAATAATCTCGTAGGTGTCTTCCAGCGCATCACGGGTATGGACGACAAAAGGCAAATCCAAGTCCTTAGATAGCTGAATCTGACGGCGAAAAACCTGCTCCTGCACCTCTTTTGGCGCTGTCATCCAATGGTAGTCTAAACCAATCTCACCCAAGGCAACCACCTTTGAATGCTTGAGCTTGTCAAGCAAGTAGGTTTCAATCTCCTCTGTGTAAGTTCCAGCTTCTGTCGGGTGCCAACCGATAGTCGCATAGAGCTGGTCATACTCATCTACCAACTCCAAGGCACGCTCAATCGTCGGTTGATCAAAACCAACAATATTCATCTGTGTCACACCCATCTCAGCAGCCAAGGCAATTTCTTCTGCCTCACGACCTGCAAATTCTTCTACATTCAAGTGTGTATGCGTATCAAAAATCATCTCTTCCAACCTCGTTTTCTATCTTCTATTATAGCAAAAAAACTGACCTCTCTCCTCATCTGAAAAAAATATTCTAAAACCCATCATCATCTCTTGATGATCTTTTTTCAAAGCAATATAATAGCACTTATTGAATTTTTCAACAAAGTAAATGACCATGTTTACAAAATTAAAACAGACCTTTATCGGTCGTCCTCCTAAGTCCTTAATCGAAGGCGAAGGGGGACTACTGGAAAAAATACAGACCTTGACCATCTTGTCAAGCGACTCTCTGTCCTCCATCGCCTATGGGCCTTAGCAAGTAGTCCTCATCCTCCAGTTTATCCCAAATAAACCTTGGCAAAATATCCTGCACAATCAGATGAGTCTCAAACTCAAATACGCCCTTCGTTGGCACCAAGACGTCGTTGCCGCTAGCTACTCTTATCACTTAAAAGAATAAAGAAAAGGCCTTACCAGAACCAAGAAGCGTCTGGTAAGGCCTTTTTCTGAATCCATCCACTATGCTTATACTCAATGAAAATCAAAGAGCAAACTAGGAAGCTAGCCGCAGGCTGCTCAAAGCACTGCTTTGAGGTCGTAGATGAAACTGACGAAGTCAGTAACATACCTACGGCAAGGTGAAGCTGACGTGGTTTGAAGAGATTTTCGAAGAGTATTAACTGAAAAGCATGACTAGGAATATCATTGAATATGGTTAGCTAAATCTTCCTGAGCTTTTTTATTTGACTCAGCTTTTTCTTTTAGCCATTTTTCATAGAGTTCTTGGTACTGTTTAGCAGTTACTGGCTCTTTTTGCAATTCAACATATTTGTAGTTGTCGGCATTTCCCTTATGACCAACAAATGAGAATGGGCCTGTAAACGGTACAGTCTTACGGAAGATTGGGTTGGCTCCACCACTTTGAACTGGTAGGAACAAGGCACTATCTGTCAACCAAGCTTGGGCTTCAGCATATTTTTCATAGCGGGCTTGAGTATCTGTGATTTCAGCGTCGGCCTCATCCAAGAGTTTCTTGTAGTCAGAAAGACCAATCTTGTCCTTGACTTCCTTGTCTTTTCCTTCAGTCAAGCCCACATTTTTCAACTGAGAACCTGTCTCCGGATCAAGAATAGCTAGGTAAGTCTTAGGATCTGAGTAGTCTCCACCCCATCCTGAGATGTCGATATCGTAGTCTTTTTGTTCTGCTGTATCTGCAAAATAGGTTGCTTGGTCTTTTTCATCTGGAGAAAGTTGGATAACATCAATAACTACATTCTCCTTACCAAGGGTTTCTTCCACTGTTTGTTTGAACGATCCAGCCTGTTGCACATCCAACTTAGCAGTCTGGTCAACTGGCATATCCAAATGAATTGGGAAGTTTACTCCTTGAGCTTGCAGACTTTCTTTGGCCTTAGCAAACTTCTCTTTGGCCTTGTCAGGGTTCAAGAAGGCTTGCTTACCATCGTTTAGGTTAATATTTGCCCAATCTTTACCGTAGTTGACAATTTTCTCATTGACAATGTCACCGAAGTTCTTATCGCCAACTTGGACAAAGTCACTTGGTGTAACCGTATTACGCAAGATACGGTCTGCTCCATCTTCACCATTTGTCTGGGCTGCATAGGCATGACGATCAAAGGCAAAGTTGATAGCCTGACGGAAATCTTTATTTTGCATAGCTGCGCGTGAATCTATCTTTTCCTTATCAGACTGTTTCATAGTCTGCTTGTAGCTTTGACGATTCACGTTGAAAAGATAATAGAAAGTAACTGAGTTTTGCGGTGTGTAGGTAATTTTGTCCTCATTTCCCTTTTTGAGTTCAGCAAAGACTGAACTTGTTGGGAAGATACGGCCGTCTGTATAGTTACCATCCAAGAAACCTCTAGCAATGCTGTCTTGGTCAGAACCGTCAAAGAAAGAGAGTTTCACTTTCTCGATTTTAACATTGTCCTTATCCCAGTAATTAGGGTTTTTGTCAAGTTCAATCAAAGATTTGGATGTGAATGATTTAAATAAGTAAGGACCATTTGACAAGATACTTGATGGTGTCACACTTCCAAAGTCATCTCCCTTAGACTTCAAGAAGGCTTCATTTACAGGATTAAGGATACTTGCTGTTGTTTTAGAGTTCCAATAAGTCTCAGGTTGGTTGAGGGTGTATTGTAGCGTGTAATCATCCACTGCCTTCACACCAACAGTTCCAAAATCAGATGATTTCCCTTCAACATAATCTGCTAGACCCTTGATAGAGTCTTGTACCAAGTACAAGTTTTCAGCCTTTTTATCAGCCGCATACTTAAGACCTGTCACAAAGTCATGAGCGGTTACATCCGCATACTCTTCTCCTTCAGAAGTGTACCATTTAGCCCCCTGACGAATTTTATAAGTGTAGGTCAAACCATCTTTTGACACTGTCCATGACTCAGCCATAGAGGGGATGAGATTGCCATACTGGTCGTTTTCCAACAAGCCATCAATCAAGTTGGTTGTGATACTAGATGTAGAATCTCGTGTAGAGGTAATATAATCCAAGGTATCTGGGTTATTGACAAAGATATAAGAGTACGTCTTGTCTGCATTACTTGATTGGGAAGACCCACATGCCGCTAGAGCTAGACCTGCTGTCAAAGCCATAGCTCCAAAAAGCATAACTTTTGATTTCTTCATGATTATTCTCCATTTTTTACTATATATGAAATATTATACAATATTTGAGCAAAAATATAAAGCCTTTTTAACTTTTTTTACAAAAATAAAAATCAGTAGACTCGAGTTCCTACTGATTTTTGTTATGGTTCGTTTGGGTTATGCAGCCAAAACTTTGCGTCCTTTACGACGACGAGCTGCCAATACGCGACGACCGTTTTTAGTTGACATACGGTTACGGAATCCGTGTTTGCGCGCACGACGAAGTTTACTTGGTTGATAAGTACGTTTCACGATGAATACCTCCTCATAGATTTTGTATTCGTTTAGCCGGCTATAAAGTGATCAGTTACTAAACATACTTTACTATTCTATCTGATTCTTTCACTTTTGTCAATAGCTCTAGGCAAATGTTTCCAGCTTTTTCGAATGTAAGCCCTATCTACGATACTGTTTCAAGAAACGAGTCATCTTTTCTTGGATTTGGGCCAGTTCATCAACACGAGGAAGGTAAACAATACGGAAATGGTCTGGTTCCTGCCAGTTAAAGCCTCGACCATGAACCAAGAGAACCTTTTCCTGCTTCAAGAAATTAAGAACAAACTGTTCATCATCATCGATACGGTACATATTGCGGTCGATTTTAGGGAAGATATAGAGTCCAGCCTTGGGTTTAACCGCAGACAAACCTGGGATATCCTGAATGGCATTATAGATGAAATTTCTTTGCTCATAAATTCGTCCACCAGGAAGGAGCAATTCATCAACTGATTGGTGACCACCCAAGGAAGTTTGTACGACTTGTTGGGCCAAAACGTTAGAGCAAAGGCGCATATTGGATAGCATATTGAGCCCTTCGATATAGCCCTTGACATGAGTCTTAGGTCCAGACAAGACCATCCAACCCACACGGAAACCAGCAATACGGTGGGATTTTGATAGACCATTCATGCTGACACAGAAGACATCTGGTGCCAAGCTCGCCACAGGCGTATGCACATGTCCATCCATGACCATGCGGTCGTAAATTTCATCCGCAAAGATAATCAAATCGTTTTGACGGGCAATCTCAATAATCTCCAACAAGAGTTCCTTAGGATAAAGGGCTCCAGTTGGATTATTTGGATTGATAAGGACGATTGCCTTGGTATTGGAAGTGATTTTTGACTTGATATCGTCAATATCTGGGTACCATTCTGCAGCTTCATCACAGATATAGTGAACGGCATTTCCCCCAGCTAGGCTGACAGCGGCTGTCCAGAGAGGATAGTCTGGCATTGGCACTAAGACCTCATCTCCATTGTCCAAAAGTCCCTGCATAGACATGACAATCAACTCACTGACACCATTTCCAAGGTAAATATCATCAATATCTACGTTTGGAAATTTCTTCAATTGGCAATACTGCATGATAGCCTTACGGGCTGAGAAAATCCCTTTGGAGTCAGAATAACCTTCACTATCACGCGCATTCATAATCAAGTCATGAATGACTTCATCTGGCGCTGTAAAGCCAAATTCTGCTGGATTTCCTGTATTCAGACGTAAAATCTTTTCTCCATTTGCTCGCATTCGCATGGCTTCTTCCAAAACAGGACCACGGATATCATAAGCAACATGCTCTAACTTACTAGACTTGTTATATTCTTTCATCTTGTTTCCTCAATTCGTCAGGATAGTAACATTATACCACTAGAAAGAGAATGCGACAAGTTTACTGAAATGTGTTACTAAAATCCTACAGAAGAAAAACCTCGCTAAAAGCGAGGAAATAGGGGAGATAGCAGGTATTTTGCGAAAGTCACATCACATACCAAAAGATAAACCTAGAAAAAGCAAGCCTAAGAAGGAGTCATAGAGAAGATTGAACATGAGGAAAAGTCCCCATATCATCAAGTAATCCCAACGCCCACTTCGTTTAGCGACTAGGAATAATACCAAATGGTAGAGTAGGTGAAAGACTAAAAAGCCAACAAAACCTGGATAGAGAAGCGGAATTAGCTTCTCTAATTGCCAGATCATGATAACTTCTAGCAAGACTGAAACTAGGATGGTTCCATAATAAAGGAAATTTAAATTTTTTGTTTCTTGAAAAGAGTGCTTCATCATTCTCCCTCCCTTCACTTCTTTCCTGCTATCCTTTCTTTTATTTTATCATATATTTATATATATTTTAAGCGCTAATATTCTTTTAGAAAATACTTTTTTTACTTTACTTCTATAGTGAAAAGGTTTACAATTATAGTAAGAAAATTTCAGGAGGTTTCATTATGGCACAACGTTACCAAAATATCATGGTCGCAATCGATGGTTCTAAGGAAGCGGACTTAGCTTTTGTCAAGGGAGTTCATTCTGCTCTACGAAACGACGCTAAACTCACCATCGCACATGTCATTGACACACGCGCTCTCCAAAGCGTATCCACCTTTGATGCTGAAGTTTACGAAGAACTCCAAGTCGACGCTGAAAGTCTGATGAAAGAGTACGAAAAACGTGCTAAAGATGCTGGTGTGGCAGATGTTCATATCGTCATTGAAATGGGAAATCCAAAAACCCTCTTGGCACGTACTATTCCCGATGCTGAAGAAGTGGACCTCATCCTCGTTGGCGCAACTGGTCTCAACGCCTTTGAACGCCTCTTGGTCGGCTCTTCATCTGAATACATTCTCCGCCATGCTAAGGTCGATTTGCTGGTTGTGAGAGAACAAGAAAAAACCTTATAATCACAAAGAAAAGGAGCTCAGCGCTCCTTTTTGTTTACTATTTATACTCTTCGAAAATCTCTTCAAACCACGTCAACGTCGCCTTGCCGTAGGTATGGTTACTGACTTCGTCAGTTCTATCCACAACCTCAAAGCAGTGCTTTGAGCAGCCTGCGACTAGTTTCCTAGTTTGCTCTTTGATTTTCATTGAGTATTATTTCTCTCTTTATGGCGTTCATAAGCCTTGAACTGGCGCTGCAGTTCCTTTTTAATAGCAGGTTCTGGAGCATATTTTTCTTCCCAATCATCTGGCTTTAATATTTTGTGGGTCACTGGATCAAAATGAGCCTTGCCATCTGGAAAAATTTTCCCCATATTGGCCTGATGGACAATATCAAAAATACGTTCTGGATCCACCCCCATCAAAACAAAACTACCGTAGGTAAAGTAAAGCGTGTCAATCAAGGCATCCACTTGCCCTATCAAATCTTGCTGAGCAGGGGTCTTCTTGGCCACTTTATCTGCCGCCTTATCAAGAGCTTGATGAAGTTGCAATAGAGCTTGATCAAAGTCCTCTTCAGAAGGACTGGCAGCTCGAACAAATTCCACCAATTCTTCTATTTTAAAGCCAGCCCTGTGGGTTGCACCTTCTAAATCCCAAGCTCGAGGTTCTTCTTGGGTTCGTTCATCCATCATGTGGTGGAAGGTCTTGACCTTATTGAAATGATAGTCACGGCTGACAAAGACTTTTTCTGAGGCCAGAACACCAAAATGTTCCAGGGCCTTGTGGATTCCATCTTGCTGATTGCTGGTAGTGATGTGCTTGGCAACTTCCTTGACACTGCTACTACCATTTCCCATAGCGACCGACATACCGACACCCGCCAGCATTTCTAGGTCGTTATCGGAGTCACCAAAGGCCATGACTTGGTTGAGATCAAAACCATATTCTTTCCCAACTCGTCGAATGCCTTCCAATTTAGAGTTTCCTTGATTGATGACATCTGCTGCAAAAGGATTGCTACGTGTTAATTTCAAGTCTTCAAAATCAGCTGCCGCCTTCTCAGATTCTTCTGGCGTCATCAGCATCAAAACTTGGTAGATAGGCTGATTCATTAGATCAAGCAGGTCTTCTTCCTTTTGGGGAACAACCTTGCTGACCATGCGATTAAAGGAATGACTCACCGTCCGAGTTAAAACTGAGGGAACGAAGCGACTGATTCGTTGGGAAAAAGAACCCAGACCAAAAGACATGATTTTGGAACCCAGCATGGCATCCTTGGTCCCTAGGGCAATCTCCTTACCTTCTTTTTTAGCATACGTAATGAGCTGGCGCAAATGTAACTTGGAAATCGGGCTCGTGAACAAGACTTTGTCTTTATTAAAGATATACTGGCCATTGTAGGTTACCGCAAAATCCAGATCCAAATCGTCCATCAATTCCTTAACAAAAAAAGGTCCTCGACCTGTCGCTACGCCGACAAGTACCCCTTGTTCTTTGACGATTTTAATCGCGTCCTTAGTGGATTTCAAAACACTCTTGCGATCGTTGACCAAGGTTCCATCGATATCAAAAAAAACAGCTTTGACTTCCATCCTATCCCAATCTCCCCTTTTGTGATACAATGATTATACCACATTTCAGAAAGAGTGAGTAAATCATGCCTAAGAAAATCCTTGTTTTACATACAGGTGGAACTATTTCCATGCAAGCAGACGCCTCTGGCGCAGTTGTGACCAGCCAGGACAATCCCATGAACCATGTCACCAATCCTCTTAAAGGGATAGAAGTCCATGCCCTAGACTTTTTTAACCTACCGAGCCCCCATATCAAACCCAAACACATGCTGGCCCTCTACCAAAAAATCAAAGAGGAAGCGAATAACTACGATGGGGTGGTAATCACACACGGAACCGATACTTTAGAGGAAACAGCTTATTTCCTTGACACCATGGAAGTTCCCCACATGCCCATCGTTCTAACAGGGGCCATGCGCAGCTCCAACGAACTCGGTAGTGACGGTGTCTATAATTATCTGAGTGCTTTACGAGTGGCTAGCGATGACAGGGCTGCTGACAAAGGAGTTTTGGTCGTTATGAACGATGAAATCCACGCTGCCAAGTATGTCACCAAAACACATACGACCAACGTCGGCACCTTCCAGACCCCAACACATGGACCACTTGGTCTGATTACGAAGCGGGAAATCCTATACTTTAAAACAGCTGAACCTCGTGTTCGCTTTGACCTTGATCACATACAAGGCTTGGTCCCTATCATCTCGGCTTATGCTGGTATGACAGATGAGCTGATTGATATGCTGGATTTGGAACAATTGGACGGTTTAATTATCCAAGCCTTCGGAGCTGGTAATATTCCCAAAGAAACGGCTGAAAAGTTAGAAAGCCTTCTACAAAAAGGAATCCCAGTCGCCCTGGTTTCACGATGCTTTAACGGTATCGCTGAACCTGTTTATGCCTACCAAGGTGGAGGAGTGCAGTTGCAACGAGCTGGTGTTTTCTTTGTCAAAGAACTCAACGCCCAAAAAGCCCGTTTGAAACTCCTCATCGCCCTCAATGCCGGACTAACAGGACAGGCTTTGAAAGACTATATGGAAGGCTAAGTCTCTTCTCTAAAAACAAATCAGGAAATCTGCACGATTCCCTGATTTTTTCTATTTCCGTTTTCGTGTTGAACGACGTTCTGTCAAACCATGAGGCAAGAGAACTTCACGTTCTTCCAACTCTTCCTTGTGCATAATCTTAGTCAACATACGCATACTAATAGCACCAAGGTCATAAAGAGGTTGGGCAATAGTTGTCAAGTTTGGACGGGTAAAGCGTGAGATTTGTGAATCATCACTAGTAATGATTTCAAACTCTTCTGGCACAGACACACCCTTATCAGCAAGGCCGTTCAAGACACCTGCTGCCAATTCATCACCTGTTACAACTGCTGCAGTTGCATTTGATGAAATCAAGCGTTCTGCCAAGGCATAGCCGTCTTCATAAGTGTATTTAGATTCAAATACCAATCCTTCGCTATAAGAAATACCTGCTTTTTTCAAGGCTTCCTTGTAACCAACCAAACGAACCTTACCATTGATGTCATCCACTAGTGGACCGCTAACAAAAGCGATGCGCTCATTTTCTTTAGCAAGGTAGGTTACTGCATCAATCGTTGCTTGTTTGTAGTCAATATTGACACTTGGAAGCTGATGTTCCACATCTACTGTTCCCGCAAGAACAACTGGTGTTCGAGAACGAGAAAACTCTGAACGAATTTTTTCAGTCAAGTGGTACCCCATAAAGATAATACCATCCACTTGCTTAGAAAACAGGGTATTGACAACTGAAACTTCCTTGTCATCATCCTCATCACTATTAGCAAGGACGATATTGTACTTGTACATTTCAGCGATATCGTCAATCCCTTTAGCAAGCGTTGAGAAATAGCCATTGGTAATATTTGGGATCACCACACCGACAGTGGTTGTCTTTTTACTTGCAAGACCACGCGCCACAGCATTTGGACGGTAATCCAAACGATCAATCACCTCAAGCACTTTTTTACGGGTGTTCTCTTTTACATTCTTATTGCCATTGACTACACGGCTAACTGTCGCCATTGAAACTCCTGCTTCACGGGCGACATCATAAATCGTTACTGTATCGTCTGTATTCATTCCATTTCCTTTCTATATCATACCTCACGAGACTCCAAAAAAAGAGACGGTATGAAAATTTCGTTTTCATGATTCCACTTATTCCATTTTATCACTATTTGTAAACACTTTCAAGTATTTTTTGAAGATTGTTTGAAAAAAATTTCATAGAAAGCTATGTTTATGAAGAAAAAATCACCTTTTCTTGATTTTTAATCCTATTTGCTGTATGATAAGGGAAAAGAAAGGGGGAAGAAATATGGCTTTTACCAATACCCACATGCGGTCAGCTAGTTTTGGCATTGTTACCAGCTTGCCTGATGACGTTATTGACTCATTTTGGTATATCATCGACCATTTCTTAAAAAATGTCTTTGAATTGGAAGAAGAACTCGAGTTTCAATTGCTCAATAACCAAGGAAAAATTACCTTCCACTTTTCAAGTCAACACCTCCCTACAGCCATTGATTTTGATTTTAACCATCCCTTTGACCCTCTTTATCCCCCCAGAGTCTTGGTTTTAGACATGGACGGTAGAGAAACTATCCTTCTCCCAGAAGAAAATGACCTATTTTAATACTCAATGAAAATCAAAGAGCAAACTAGGAAGCTAGCCGCAGGTTGCTCAAAACACTGTTTTGAGGTTGTGGATAGAACTGACGAAGTCAGTAACCATACCTACGGTAAGGCGACGCTGACGTGGTTTGAAGAGATTTTCGAAGAGTATAAAAACTCTAGCCTTCAGTTACAAGCGACTGAAAACTAGAGTTTTTTCTATTGTTTCAAAGCATTATACAAGTTGCGGATCGGTTGCTTTAATGTCGGATGGATAAAATGAGGCGCAATTTCCTGTAAGGACTCAAGGACAAAAAGGCGTTCCGCTATGTAAGGATGAGGCAAGATGAGGTCGTCTGTATAAATGACCTGGTCCTCCACAAAGAGCAAGTCCAAATCAATCAAACGAGGCCCCCAATGTACTTCTCTCACCCGTCCCATCTCTGACTCAATGGCTAACAAGGTCTCTAATAGAACTGGGGCCGGCAACCAGGTTTCAACCTCAACCACTTGATTAGCAAAGCTATCTTGCTCCACACCACCCCAAGGCTCCGTCGTCAAGATACTAGACTCTTTGAGAATATGGATACCTCGATTTCGCATTTTCTCAATGGCTTGTTTCAAGTTTGCTTGTTTATCTCCCATATTGCTTCCTAGGGCGATAAAGGCTCGTTGCTTGCGGCGATGAATGGTTACCGAGCAAGTATCTAGTGGCAAATGCACTGGCGCCCAAGGTTTTTTCAGTTCCAACTTCATTTCTTGGACAAGAGGATAGGCCTCAAAGGTACGTTCTACCAGTTTATAGGCTACCGTTTCAATCAAATCCTCACTCGTTTCCTGAAACCATGCCGTCCACTGCTGGCACAATTCTCCGTAATGGACAGAGGCTGTTAAATCCAAGTCTGTAGCCGCCTTGGTCATATCATAGGATAGGATTGCGGAAATAACAAACTTCTGCCCCAATTCTTTCTCACTAGGAAAAAGACCATGATAAGCAAAAATTTCCAAATCCTTAATCTGCAGTTGATCCATAATGATTCCTTTCTAGAAAAATCCGCCCAAAGCGGATTCTTTTTATAGTCAATGAAAATCAAAGTGCAAACTAAGAAGCTAGCCGCAGACTGCTCAAAACACTGTTTTGAGGTTGCAGATGGAAGCTGACGTGGTTTGAAGAGATTTTCGAAGAGTATTATAGTCCCATTAAACGATAAGCCTGGTCTCGGAGGTCCTTATCTGTTTCAAATAGACCACGAGCTACTGTCGTCAAGGTTGCAGTGCCTGGTTTTCTGACACCACGCATGCTCATACACATATGTTCCGCCTCAATGACAACAAAGGCTCCTTTAGCACCTAGATAGTCCATCAAGGCATCAGCCACTTCGATATTCAAACGTTCTTGAATTTGTGGTTTTTTCGAATAAACTTCAACCGTACGGGCTAGCTTAGACAAACCTGCCACACGACCATCTGGAATGTAGGCAATATGTGCTCTACCATAAAATGGCAAGAAGTGGTGTTCACACATGGTATGGAAAAAAATATCCTTTTCTACCACCATATTATCGTCAATAATCTCAAAGGATTTTGACAAATGTTCCTCCGCTGTTTGACCAAGACCTGAAAAAATCTCTTGGTACATACGAGCCACACGAGCAGGTGTTTCCTGCAAGCCCTCGCGGTTAGCGTCCTCACCAACAGCCTCGATAATCATTTTTACAGCCGTTTCAATCTTTTGTGTATCCATTCTCGTTCTTCCTCTCCATCAGATAGGCTCTCACTTGGCTCAAGAAATACAAGGAACCTGTGATAATCCTAACTGTTTGTTTCTCTTCATTTTTATCTGTCAATTTCTGCTCTAGAAAATCCTGCCAAATTTGGTAATTTAGATTTCTAGACTTGGCTGTCTCTTTCAGCACGCTTTCATCCGTCGCCCGACTATCGTCAAAATGTGTCAGGGTCAGATCGGTATCTGGAATTTCCCCTAGCAAGTCCAACATATCCTCCAAGGCCTTGGTCTTAATACACGTAAAGAGGATTTCCTTATGATGATCCGCAAAGCGTTCTTGCAAGTTTGCTAATAAAGCCTTGATAGCATGAGGATTGTGGGCCCCATCCAAAAGCAACAATGGGTCGCTAGACATGACCTCCAAACGCCCTGGCCATCTGGTTTCTTCCAAAGCTTGAGCAACCAAGTCATTACTAGCTAATTCTCGCCCAATCTCTTGGCAATAAGTATCTAGAAGAGCAAGCGCCATCCCTGCATTCTCGATCTGATGCAAACCAAGTAGACCTGTCTGGAAGCGACCTTGTCTGACAGCACTTGTATAGTCAAAGACCTCACCTGTCACTACACTTTCTTGATAACAAACCTGATAATCTGTCCCATAGGCAAGTCTCGGTGCATGTTTCCCTTCCGCAATGCGGTCGATAACGGCCAAGGCTTCAGGAACAATATGACCTGTCACTAATGGAATGCCTTGTTTGATAATACCAGCCTTCTGCTCTGCTATAGCTTCCAAGGTGTCACCAAGTAGGGCCACATGATCCAGTCCAATGGTCGTAATTCCTGTTAAAATTGGCTGGCAAACATTAGTACTATCCAAAAGACCACCCATGCCGACTTCCATGATAGCCACATCTACTTGCTCTGAGGCAAAGTAATCATAAGCTAGAGCTGTGATAATCTCAAATTCGGTTGTCCCCTGCAAATTGGTAGCAGATTCCCCCTCAAGCAAAGACTGATAGTCTGCCATGAGGGCTTCTAGCCTAGCCTCTGGGATAGATTCCCCATTGATGCTAATCTGGTCTGTATAATGAATGAGATAGGGCGAGCTAAACACGCCAACTCTCAGCCCTAGCTTTTCTAGCATCTTTTTCAAAAAAGCAATGGTCGAACCCTTGCCATTGGTCCCTCCGATATGGATGACCTTGAGTTTGAGATGGGGATTGCCACGCAAAGCTAATAGTTCCACCATTCGTTCCAAGCCAAAATGCGGTTGGTCGGTCCGATAGTGGGCAATCCACTGATTGTTTTCATTTTCTTTCATCTTACTTATATTGTTTTAAATCTAGATTTTCCGCTTCATCAGCTAGACGAATGGCGGAGGCAATTTCAACTGCCATCCTGTGACTAGCTACGTCATGCACGCGCACCACTTCTACACCCTGTCTCGCAGCGATACTAGTTACATGAGCCGAAGCCGTATCTCGATTGCGGAAACCAAGTTCTGTCTCAGGATTGACTTCAAAACCATTTTCTTCAAGGATATTGATGACAAACCGCTTGCGCGACACTCCAAGAAAGATTGGATAGCCCTTCTGATGGACTTTATCCAGGTCCCGTAAAAGAAGCAGATTTTCTTTCTTGGTCAGACCAAAGCCGATTCCTGGATCCAACAGGATATTTTCTTGTGCGATTCCAGCTTGATTTGCTCTCGCTAGTGCCCGTTCAAAGAAAGGCTCCATCAAGTCTTCGATTGGCAATGTTTCAAAGTCAGCTAACTCTTCCTCTGTAAAAGCTTGTCCAAAACCAAAATGAGGAAAGATGAGCGAGCTAGGATGCTGAGGTCGAGCCATGACTGGATTAAACATAATGACTACTTTCGCTCCAGCATTTGCAACCACATGGGCCATTTTTTCATCACCCATGAGACCAGTGATATCATTGACTAGATTAGCACCAGCAGCCAAAGCAGCCTCTGCTACCTGACTCTTCCAAGTATCAATAGAGATGAGGATATCACTTTCCTTGCGAATAGCTTCGATCACTGGAACAACACGCTGGATTTCCTCTTCTATCTCAACATAGCTACTTCCCGGCCGAGTCGATTCTCCGCCGATATCTAGCATACTAGCCCCTTCTGCTATCAATTTACGAGCCTGCTGGAGTGCCTGCTCAAGAGCAAAAAATTGACCACCGTCCGAAAAGGAGTCTGGGGTTACATTGATAATTCCGCAAATAGCTGTCTTTGCATGATTGGCTTTACTTGACATATCGGTCACTCCCTCAAGGCTTTTCACCATATTATTTCTCTATTTTACCATAAAAAGAAAAAGATGGACACGATTGCATTCATCTTTTTCCCAGTAGAAACAAGTAAGCAATTGTCAAAAATCTTAAACAGAAATCCCTAATGTCCGACTAATGATCACCACAAGAGCCAACAAACAGAAAGCAACCCCATTCACAATCATGTGAAGTAAGATAGACATTTCCAAACGTTGGGTCTTGTAAGCCGTCCAAGACAGAACGATCGACATACCTCCATAAATCAATAAAGAAGGTAAATTACTTGGTTGATGCAATAAAGCAAACACAATCGTACCGACTACAAATCCCAAGTTCTCTTTTCCTCGGAAAATCTTTTTAGGAACAATCCCACGGCACAAGATTTCCTCACAAATTGGAGCAAGCAAGGCTAGCAAGAAAAAGCTAGAAATCAGAGAACTATTCTGAACCATGTCGTTAATCTGAGACTGATTACCTGTTGTCGTCTCATTTGACAGTTGTAACAAGATATAACCAAGTATATTTGAACAGATAATAACTAAATAACTCAAGCCCAAACGTGCCAAATCCTTCGCTCTAAAAAAAGAAAAATTAAAACTTGCTAACTGCGTTTTACGAGCTCCAAAAATAAATAGTGCCAACACTACAATCGAAATACCAGCAACTATCATTCCTGACTGTAACAGTGGCACTGCATTTAAAGTTAAAATAGCAGTAACTCCTATAGGAATCTGATATAAAATTGTCGCCAGCAAAAAGATTAACAGCCAGCCTGCACGATTCAATAATTCTTTCCAGATATTTTTCTCTTTCATCACCCATCTCCTTTGTATTAAAAAAGGGGGAAAATCCCCCTGGGTTATCCTATTATAAGGCCATACTGATGTAGTTAAGGATAAACAAGGCATCCAAAATCCAAATCATGACATGAACATCTTTAGCTTGACCTTTGACAAGCTTAGTCAAAGTGTAAGTCAAGAAACCAACTGCAATCCCTTGAGTGATAGAGTAGCTGAATCCCATAAAGATAGATGTGAAGAAAGCAGGAACCGCTTCAGACATATCGTCCCAATGGATATTTTTCAAGCTAGCCAACATCATAATCCCAACGATAATCAAGATTGGAGCTGTAGCGGCTGTTGGTACAATCGCTAGAAGTGGACTAAAGAAGCTTGAGATCGCAAAACAGATAGCTACAACCAAGGCTGTCAAACCAGTACGTCCACCTGCACCGATACCAGCAGCAGACTCAACATAAGTCGTTACGTTCGAAGTACCAGCGATGGCACCAATTGAAGTACCAATCAAGTCAGAGTAAAGAGCCTTATCCAACTTAGCTGATTGGTGATTTTCACCATTTGTCGCTACGATACCAACTTTTTCACCTGTACCGATCAAGGTACCAATTGTATCAAAAATATCTGTCAATGAAAAGGCAAGAATAGCCATCAGAGTTTCAGGCAAGCGAGCTGTATCTGAAATCAAAGCTCCCAAACCTTCTGAACCAAGAGCTGCACCAAAAACTGTCTTCAAGTCTTCAAAGGCTGCACCAACATGGTTATTAGCAAAATCGATACTAGACAAATCTACCAAACCAACTGCAATAGCAAGAATAGTTGTTGTCAAGATAGAAAGGATAATTCCCCCTTTAATCCCTTTAATGACAAAGAAGATTGTGATAGCAAGTCCTGCAAGAGCCACCAAAACAGCTGGATTATTAAAGCTAACCAAGCCTGGAACTGCTGAAGAGTTTGCTGCAATCGTTGCTTGAGCCTTGTCAGCCCCTTCTCCTACAACAGTATAGTTACCTGGATCAATCGTAAATTTCAAAAGTCCAGCATTCTTAATCCCTACATAGGCAAGGAAGACACCGATACCAGCTGAAATAGCTGAGCGAAGGGCATTTGGAATCGATTCAATGATCATTTTACGAACATTTGTCAAAGTGATAATCAATGAGATAATTCCACAGATGAAGACCATAGCTAGGGCTTCTTGCCAAGAATAACCGAGTCCAAATACAACTGTAAAGGTAAAGAAGGCATTGAGTCCCATACCTGGCGCTTGAGCATATGGTAAGTTAGCATAGAAGGCCATCATCAGGGTACCAGCAACTGCACCGATAATCGTTGCGAGGAATACACCCTGAGCAGGCATTCCTGTTTGCGAAAGAATTTGTGGGTTTACAAAGAGAATATAACTCATTGCAAAGAAAGTTGTTAAACCAGCGAGAACCTCTGTACGAACGTCTGTACCGTTCTCTTTTAGTTTAAATAATTTGTCCATTATTAATCTCCTTTTAATTTTTACGAACAATAATAGAATTATATCATTTATCATTCACTTTTTCAATATCTTTGTTTGATTTATTTAAGAATTTGATGAAATTTCTTTTTTGGTTTCGAATCTGCTTTTCTGCCTGCTTTCTGTTATAATAGTAGACATCTTATCTGAAAAGACACTAGAAAGGTTCCTATGACGAAAAAAATTATTGCAGTTGACCTGGATGGAACCCTGCTCAACTCAGACAGTCAAATTTCTGACTTTACAAAAGAAACCATAAAAAAAGTTACCGAAAAAGGACATCTGGTCATTATTACGACAGGTCGCCCTTACCGCATGTCAAAAGATTTCTACCGTGAACTGGACTTAGACACTCCTATGATTAACTTCAACGGCTCCCTCACTCATTTACCAGACCAAGTTTGGAACTTTGAAAAGTGTTTAACCGTAGACAAAAAATATCTGCTAGATATGGTTCAACGTTCAGAGGACATTCAAGCCGATTTTATCGCTGGAGAATACCGTAAAAAATTCTACATTACCAATCCTAATGAAGAAATTGCCAATCCCAAACTATTTGGCGTAGAAGCTTTCCAGCCTGAAGATCAATTCCAGCCTGAATTGGTGACCAAGGACCCTAACTGTATCCTGTTGCAGACCAGAGCCAGTGACAAGTATGCCTTAGCAAAAGAAATGAACGCCTTCTACCAGCATCAACTGTCTATCAATACCTGGGGAGGTCCGCTCAATATCCTTGAGTGTACCCCAAAAGGTGTCAATAAGGCCTTTGCTTTGGACTACTTGCTCAAAGTAATGAACCGTGACAAAAAGGATTTGATTGCCTTTGGAGATGAACACAACGATACCGAAATGCTCTCTTTTGCTGGGAAAGGTTATGCAATGAAAAATGCCAACCCAGAGCTACTCCCTTATGCAGATGAGCAAATTGCCCTGACCAATGACCAAGATGGGGTTGCCAAAACCCTGCAAGACTTATTCTTATAGTCCATACTGATACTCAATGAAAATCAAAGAGCAAACTAGGAAGCTAGCCGTAGGCTGTACTTGAGTACGGCAAGGCGAAGCTGACGTGGTTTGAATTTGATTTTCGAAGAGTATGACCAGCTTGCGAGCTGGTCTTTGTGTTCTTTTCACAGTCTCATCAACCAGTTAATCGATTGTTCTACTTTTTGCATCCAAAACCTTGGAAAAGGCTTTCTTTTGTGATATACTTCACATATAAATACAAGAGAGCTCGTCACACTCGACTCTGTTGACACAAAATCAATCCAGTCCTGTTTCTCCTGCTCTCAGTTAATATCAAGGAGGATAGCTATGAAAGCTGTTGTTGTAAATCCAGAAAGCACTGGTGTTGCTGTTGAAGAAAAAGTACTCCGTCCACTTGAAACTGGGGAAGCACTTGTAGAAATTGAATACTGTGGTGTTTGCCACACTGACCTTCACGTTGCCCATGGCGACTTCGGTCAAGTACCAGGACGTGTTCTTGGCCACGAAGGTGTTGGTATCGTTAAAGAAATTGCCCCAGATGTAAAAAGCCTTAAAGTCGGCGACCGCGTCAGCGTTGCTTGGTTCTTTGAAGGATGTGGCACTTGCGAATACTGTACTACTGGTCGCGAAACCCTTTGCCGTACAGTGAAAAATGCCGGCTACTCAGTAGATGGTGGTATGGCTGAACAATGTATCGTAACTGCAGATTATGCTGTCAAAGTTCCTGACGGACTTGATCCAGCCCAAGCCTCTTCTATCACATGTGCTGGTGTAACAACCTATAAAGCTATAAAAGAAGCAAAAGTTGAACCAGGTCAATGGGTTGTTCTTTACGGTGCTGGTGGACTTGGTAACCTAGCTGTTCAATACGCTAAAAAAGTATTCAATGCTCATGTTATCGCAGTTGATATCAACAATGACAAACTTGCCCTTGCAAAAGAAGTAGGCGCTGACATTGTTATTAATGGCCTCGAAGTTGAAGATGTACCTGGACTCATCAAGGAAAAAACTGATGGTGGAGCTCATTCAGCTGTCGTAACTGCTGTGTCTAAAGTTGCCTTCAACCAGGCTGTTGACTCAGTTCGTGCTGGTGGTCGCGTAGTTGCTGTTGGTCTCCCTTCTGAAATGATGGAACTCAGCATTGTTAAAACAGTCCTCGATGGAATCCAAGTTATCGGTTCTCTTGTTGGAACTCGTAAAGACTTGGAAGAGGCCTTCCAATTCGGTGCAGAAGGTTTGGTAGTTCCAGTTGTCCAAAAACGTCCAGTCGAAGATGCCGTAGCCATTTTCGACGAAATGGAAAAAGGTCAAATCCAAGGACGTATGGTACTCGACTTCACCCACTAATCTAATAGAAACCTATTTTAAAAGTTGGAATGCGCTTCCAACTTTTTTATATTAAATTTTAATATAAAAAATTACTATGTCTTCTTGAAACCTTATTATATCAATATTATTAAATACACTATTTAAATGTTTTCTTGAATATTTTATATCAATTAGTTGATTTTTTTATGAAAACGGTTTATACTAATCTAGTCTTAAAGTTTTCTTAAACAATGGGCACAACATTTTATAAGGAGGAATGACAATAATGAGTATCGGAATCATTATTGCGAGCCACGGTGAATTCGCTGCAGGTATTCATCAGTCAGGATCTATGATTTTTGGTGAACAAGAAAAGGTTCAAGTTGTAACCTTTATGCCAAATGAAGGTCCAGATGACCTATACGCTAAATTTAACAACGCTGTGGCTGCATTTGACACAGAAGATGAGGTGCTAGTTTTGGCTGACCTTTGGAGTGGTTCTCCATTCAACCAAGCTAGTCGCGTGATGGGAGAAAATCCTGATCGTAAGTTTGCCATCATCACAGGACTTAACTTACCGATGTTAATCCAAGCCTATACAGAGCGCCTCATGGACGCTACTGCAGGTGTGGAAAAAGTCGCTGCGAATATTATCAAAGAAGCCAAAGATGGCATCAAAGCTCTTCCAGAAGAGTTAAATCCAGTTGAAGAAGTTGCAAGTGCTGCAGCTGCTCCAGTTGCCCAAGCGGCTATCCCAGAAGGAACTGTTATCGGTGATGGTAAACTGAAAATCAATCTTGCCCGTCTAGACACTCGTCTCCTTCACGGTCAAGTTGCAACTGCTTGGACTCCAGATTCAAAAGCAGATCGTATCATCGTTGCTTCAGATAACGTTGCCAACGACGACCTTCGTAAAGAATTGATTAAACAAGCAGCTCCAAGTAATGTCAGAGCCAATGTGGTTCCAATTCAAAAACTAATCGACGTTGCAAAAGATCCTCGCTTCGGAGGAACACATGCCCTTATCTTGTTTGAAACACCTCAAGATGCCCTTCGTGCTATCGAAGGTGGCGTGCCAATCAAAACTCTTAATGTTGGATCAATGGCTCACTCAACTGGTAAAACAATGGTTAACAACGTTTTGTCTATGGATAAAGAAGACGTTGCTACATTTGAAAAAATGCGTGACCTTGGTGTTGAATTTGATGTACGTAAAGTACCAAACGACACCAAAAAAGATTTGTTTGACTTGATCAACAAAGCAAACGTGCAATAATCGATTTTATGAAAGGATTTTAAAGATGTCTATTATTTCTATGGTTTTAGTAGTCGTTGTAGCCTTCCTAGCAGGTCTTGAAGGTATCCTCGACCAGTTCCAATTCCATCAACCAATCGTAGCTTGTACCCTTATCGGTCTTGTTACTGGTAACCTTGAAGCAGGGATCATCCTTGGTGGTTCTCTTCAAATGATCGCCCTTGGTTGGGCTAACATCGGAGCTGCCGTAGCTCCTGACGCTGCTCTTGCTTCTGTTGCTGCTGCCATTATCATGGTTCTTGGTGGCGACTTTACTAAGACAGGTATTGGTGTTGCCCAAGCGGTTGCTATCCCTCTTGCAGTTGCTGGTCTATTCTTGACTATGATTGTCCGTACACTCTCTGTCGGATTGGTTCACACTGCTGATGCTTCTGCTAAAAAAGGTGACTTCAAAGCAGTTGAACGTGCTCACTTTGTCGCACTTCTTCTTCAAGGTCTTCGTATTGCAGTCCCTGCAGCACTCCTTCTAATGGTACCAACTGAAACAGTACAAAGCATTCTAAATGCTATGCCTGATTGGCTCAAAGATGGTATGGCTATCGGTGGTGGTATGGTCGTTGCCGTTGGTTACGCTATGGTTATCAACATGATGGCAACTCGTGAAGTATGGCCATTCTTCGCTATCGGTTTCGTGCTTGCTGCCGTGTCAGATATTACTCTAATCGGATTTGGTGCTATCGGTGTTGCTATCGCTCTTATCTACCTTCACCTTTCTAAAACTGGTGGAAACGGTGGCGGAGGAGCCGCAACTTCTAACGACCCAATCGGCGATATCCTAGAAGACTACTAAGATAAGAAAGGACTGAAAACATCATGACTGAAAAACTTCAATTAACTAAATCAGATCGTAAAAAAGTTTGGTGGCGTTCAACTTTCTTACAAGGCTCTTGGAACTATGAACGTATGCAAAACTTGGGTTGGGCTTACTCATTAATTCCAGCTCTTAAAAAACTCTACACTAAAAAAGAAGATCAAATCGCTGCTCTTGAACGCCATCTTGAGTTCTTCAACACTCACCCATACGTAGCCGCTCCAATCATGGGGGTTACTCTTGCACTTGAAGAAGAACGTGCTAACGGTGTTGAAATTGATGACGCTGCTATCCAAGGGGTTAAAATCGGTATGATGGGACCTCTTGCTGGTATCGGTGACCCAGTATTCTGGTTTACAGTACGCCCAATCCTTGGATCACTCGGTGCTTCACTTGCCCTTACTGGTAATATCTTAGGTCCAATCCTCTTCTTCGTTCTTTGGAACTTGATTCGTATGTCATTCTTGTGGTATACACAAGAGATTGGATACAAGGCTGGATCAGAAATCACTAAAGATATGTCTGGCGGTATCCTCCAAGACATCACTAAAGGAGCTTCTATCCTTGGTATGTTCATTCTTGCTGTCCTTGTTCAACGTTGGGTAAATATTAAATTTGCTTTCGATGTTGCCAAAGTTCAACTAGATGAAAAGGCTTATATCCATTGGGATAAATTGCCAGAAGGATCTAAAGGTATTCAAGAAGCATTCGCACAAGTAGGACAAGGATTGTCTCAAACACCTGAAAAAGTTACTACTTTCCAACAAAACTTGGATATGTTGATCCCTGGACTATCAGGACTACTCCTTACTCTCCTTTGCATGTACTTGCTTAAGAAAAAAGTATCTCCAATCACTATTATCCTTGCACTCTTCGCAGTGGGTATTGTGGCACATGTTCTTCACATCATGTAATCAAGCAACTTAAAAGGAATCAGGTTCTAAAATCTGATTCCTTTTTTCTATACTTTTATTCGGCCAAGGCACCCATTGGATCCCATGGTGCGAGTACAATTGGTTCTGATTCATAGGCAGCTTGTTCTTCTGCTGTCAGCAATTCCTTACGGACAACGATTTGGTAAGTGTATTCGTCCATCCAAGCGTCTGAGGCAACAAAGTACCCATCGGTACCAACCTTGTCTCCCCATGAGTTTTCAACCTTCCACTTGGTTGACTTGCCATTTTCATCCAAATCAACACCTGTCAAGACCATGGCGTGAGTCATCAAGCTTTCGCTGTAATCCAAACGTCCAGCCTTGTCTTGAGTGAATTGAATATCCATGCTTGATTCAAAGTCATAAACATCTGTCGCAAGGATTCCAGCTTTGCGGTTGCTGAGCTGACCGACATCTGAACCAAACCAAACAGTCTCACCTGCTTGCATTTGGGCAATCGCCAATTCTTTCAAGCGCTCCATCGGCACGTTGATGTAACGAACCGCACGGCTACCAACCACATTTCCCAACATCTCAACTGTGTAAGATTGGCCATAAGGTTTGTCAGCAGTTGGTGCGTTGATAACAGAAACATAGTCTTCTAGAGGAAGATTGACATATTTCTTGTAAAACTCTTGTGGTGTAATGCCCTTTTCGCTTTGGTAGTTGTTATCCTTATCGCGATAAGCAAAGTCAAATTTACGTGGTGGAAGCCCTAATGACATAGCAAGGAAGTTAAAGATTTCTTGCAAGAGGTCTTCTTTCTTAGCTTGAACAGTGGCTTGGTCTGCACCAGAAGCAAGCAAGTCACGCAAAATTTGAGCATCTTGGCGAAGCAATTTATTAAGGATTGCATTTAGCTCACGGCTACTGCTAGATGAAACTGACTCAGGATAGACTGACTTGGGAACAACACCGTATTTCTCAAAAAGAGATACCACCATATCCCATTGTCCACCATCTTGTTGTGGAGTTTGGAGTAGGAAACTCACCTTGCGGCTTGTCAATTCTTGGTCTGCAGTCGCAATGACTTGCTCCAAGAACCAGTTTGATTTCTCATACTTGTCCCAGAAAAATGTGTGGGCCTGTGATAACTCAAAATTTTCCAATTTATATTGTGAGATGAGCTTGTGGCGGAAGGTATTGAGAGCCGCAAACATCCAGCAACGACCAGACGCTTTCTGGTTGGTTACCTTGTCCTTGGTCAAATCCAATGAGAAAACAGGTGTGTTATCTACATGGCTTTGGCGACGTTCTAGAGCTGCAAAAATTCCGTTGTGGCTAGCAGCATTTTCAATCGCTTGGTATTTGACATTTGCTTCATAATTGGCAAATAGTTTATCAGTAAATGATTCTTGAATCGCGTTCATAGATTCCTCCTTTTATTCTACAGTCTATTATAACGCTTTTCACAAAGGAAGCAACTGAAAAACATAAAAGGCAAGGACATTCTCCCTCACCTTTTTCGAATATAAACCAAACTAAGCAATACTTGCAAGGAGAACCTCTAATTCTTTCTTGGTCAAGCGACGCCATTCTCCTCGTTGCAAGTTCTCATCCAAGACTAGAGTTCCCATAGTCAAACGTTGCAAGTCTACTACTTCCTTGCCGCAATAGGCAACCATTCGTTTGACCTGATGAAACTTCCCTTCTGCAATGGTCACACGGATTTGGCTTTGATTCTTTTCTGTATCTATGGACATAAGCTCCAGTCTAGCAGGCTGACAAGTAAAGTCTTTGAGAGGAATTCCCTTGGCAAATGTCTCCACATCTTCTTGGGTCATGATTCCCTTGACCTGGGCCAGATAGGTCTTATCCACATGACGCTTGGGCGAAAGGAGAGCATGGGCAAGCTGACCATCATTGGTCAAGAGCAAAAGCCCATGCGTGTCAATATCCAAGCGTCCTACTGGGAAAACTTCCTTGCTCCGAGCAATATCATCCAGCAAGTCCAGAACAGTTCTGTGCTTGGGATCCTCAGTCGCTGAAATAACCCCTTGGGGCTTGTTCATCATGTAGTAGACAAACTCTTCATACTCCAACACTTCCCCATCAAAGCGGATCTCATCTCTTTCTTCATCAATCTGCAGTTTCGCTGATTTTTCTTTTTTACCATTTACCGTCACGCGCCCAGCCTTGAGCAAGTTTTTGACCTCAGTCCGGCTCCCCACAGCACAGGCAACTAAAAATTTATCTAATCTCATAGAACTATTATATCATACTCAAAAGGAGGCTGGTACAATAACCAACCTCCTTTTCGTTTCATACTCTTCAAAAATCTCTTCAAACCGCGTCAACGTCGCCTTGCCGTAGGTATATGTTACTGACTTCGTCAGTTCTATCTGCAACCTCAAAACAGTGTTTTGAGCTGACTTCGTCAGTTCTATCTACAACCTCAAAACAGTGCTTTGAGCAACCTGCGGCTAGTTTCCTAGTTTGCTCTTTGATTTTCATTGAGTATCAGATTTAGGAAATTAACTTCCTCGTCTCCAAAAAATAGCTAAAACAATCATGGAACCTAGTACTGCCGGAATAATGGCAGTTCCTGCTATTATCGGTCCCCAAGTCCCAAAAAGCAAATTCCCTATAAAGGCACCAATCCAGCCTAGAAACATTTTTCCAAAACATCCCATTCGCTCTCCACGATTGGTCAGAGTGCCTGCTAAAAATCCCACTAGGAGGCCAACGAACATACTTCCTAACATATTATCTCCTTAATTTACCCAATCTCCGTTACGGAAGAGTGGTACACGTGTCCCATCCTCACGGATACCATCGATATCCATTTGGTTAGAACCAATCATAAAGTCTACGTGAACATCTGAACGGTTAAGCCCCGCAGCTTCAAGCTCCTCTTCGCTCATCTCCGCTCCACCAACTACGCTAGTTGCATATGCTGCACCGATAGCCAAGTGATTTGACGCATTTTCATCGAAAAGAGTGTTAAAGAAGGTAATGCCTGACTGAGAAATTGGGCTTGGATCTGGTACCAAGGCACATTCACCTAAGGCACGCGCACCCGCATTTTCAAAGACAAGGTCTTTCATGACTTGATCGCCCTTCTCAGCTGAAATATCCACGATTTGTCCATCCTTGAAGGTTACTTTAATTCCTTCGATGATATTTCCATTATAGCTAAGCGGTTTTGTAGAAGTGACATAACCATCTGCGCGACGAAAATCAGGTGCTGTGAAGACTTCTTCTGTTGGCATATTTGGCAAGAAACCTTCCCCTTGAGCATTAATAGCTCCTGCTGATTCCCAAACATGGTTTTTCGGCAATCCAAGGGTCAAATCAGTCCCTGGCGCTGTGTAGTGAAGGGCTGAGAATTGCTCTTTATTGAGCATTTCCGCCTTGCTCTTGAGGATAGCTGCATGTTCTTCCCAAGCCTTAACAGGATCTTCTTCGTAGACACGGCAAGTTTTGAAGATTTGATCCCAAAGAAGATCAACTGCTTCTTCATCGCTTGCTGCATTTGGGAAGACCTTCTTAGCCCACTCAAGTCCAGCAGCGGCTGCTACAGTCCAACTAACCTTGTTGGACTGAGTTGCGATACGCATTGGCTTCATGGCAAGCCCCATAGCTTTAGCAGAAGCTGAAAGCTTATCAGCATCGACTCCGTTCAAGGCACCTGGATCAGATGAACGGACTCCGAGACGGCTAGCCTTGTTCTCCAAGAGATAGTTCATCTCAGCAATCTTGTATTCTGGTACATTGTCCAAACGCTCCATTGGCGCGTGGAGGAATTTCTCACGGTTAATGACATCATCTGTCCACTGAACGATAACCTCATGCGCACCCAAGGCATAAGCTTCTTTGACGATTAAGTGAGCCAACTCACGTTGCTCCACATCGATAGAGAGAGCCAAAGTGTGACCAGGTTGCACGTTGATTCCGTTCGCAACCAATAATTTCGCATATTTTTCTAGATTTTCTTTAAAATTTGGTAAAACCATGTAATTTTCTCTTTTCTATTTTTATTTTTCTTTCAAAGCAGAAAGTAGCCCTGCTAGTGCAATAGTACCTGACAAGAGTGCTGTCGATAGAAGTATTGTCTGATCAGCAAGTTCTAGCTGATAGTCAAAAACTTTTTGAGCTGGTTTGTCTTTTACAAAATCCTTCCCTTACTAGTATATCACATATATTGGTATTTTAAAAAACAAGCTTACTGAAGCTTGTTTTAATTAGCTATTACAAAAATTTTGTACATACCTTTCCACTTCTTTTTCCATAGATTGAATCTCACAAATATCCCATCTATTTTTTTTAGAAGTTATCTTTGCCATCATCTGTAATTTTAAACTCTGACGATGGAATATCCCTTCTCTTTCCCATTGTTCTAATTTAGCCTCTGGATAGGAGTTGCCAAACCTGGAGTTCTGACTATCAGTAATAATACAAAGGTTGCCAAAGGAATGTAAAAACTCAGCAGGTAATTGGCTCTCTCCATCATGTCCATTTGGATTCTGAGGATACCAATGCTCTACGGAGCGACGATAAGCAAATTTAAAATCTTTAAACTCAATATCGTAATCTTTCTTCAATTCTTCACGATTTTTCCACAAAACATAATCCACAAAGTTAAAAGCATAAACAGGAATTGCCCCATATTTTTTGATACTTTTATCTTCGGTAAACAATCTTTCTTTTGCATATCTTACTGCCATTTTTTCAAGAAAATTCTTAAAGAGACTAGTAAATTCTGTTTGATTTAACTCTTCAATATGGTTAAACAGGAATTGCAAGATTTCATATAACCAACGACTATCACGATTGGCTGTAAAGGTCACAGCAAACATGGATTGGAGGAGGATAATGTTTTTGTTTAAATTGTCAAAAGTATTTTTTTGAAAGTTAATTCGAACATATTTCCATCCTCTATTTTCATTTCGTTTATATGTCTCATACTGACCTCGTTTGATTTGCCATTCGGTTTCATTTTCTAATTGGACATTTTTTACGATAAGCGTATCAAATATATGCTTCATAGTCAGAAGTAGTTGCCCAAATTGTTGGACCCATTCTCTATCTCGTCGTTCAATTTCAAAAATTTTCAATAATTTTTTATCATCAAATGTAGTTTCATCATTTCCTTCCATGATGAAAAAAACTTGAAGTAAAAATGTTGGAAAATCAATTACAGTCGTATAATTTGAAATATCTGCTCCATTATTTACTAAGCTACTACTTTCATATTTTGTCTGAGTAATTGCATCTAGTAAACTTCGTTGCTCAATTTTTTTTACTCTTATTTTCTCAAATACACTTTCCAATTTGAAGTTAGTAAATTCTTTACCAAAAATTTTCTCACCCTCTTCATCAGTATTTTTTGGTCTACTTCGGATTTGAAAAGTTCTTATTACCGGCTTATCAAATTCTGCACAGGCGTCCCAGATTTTCGCAAATTTTTGCGCCATTTCTTGATCTTCACCGAACTTAGCCATCATTTGTGCCTTAAGAATCTCATGGGCCTCCAGTTGCTCTCCTCGAGAGTTGAAACGTTCGAAATATAAATTCAAATCTAAATCATTGGGAAGAATACTACGAAAAATAATGACATTATCAAATAGATAATTAAAGAAAGATTCAGATTCAAATTGCCGCTCCTCTAGTACTTTTTTCAATGCATCTTTAGCATATCCGTAGCCTCTAGTCAGCTCATTTTCATCGTCCTCTGAAATTTTTTTCTTGGCAAATAAATCTTGAATATTCTTATTTGATTTCTTCCTAGCTGGGAAGGTAAGATTGACAGCTTTCAATCTATCAAAACCAAACTCATGCTTCAAAGCTAAGGCAATCAAATTAAGGGCTGTTGTCCGTTGTTGCCCATCTATAATTTTGAAAATGTCATTCTCTTTATTAACGACTAATGTTCCAATATAGTAATTGTCTCTATTTTCATTGTCTCTATTTTCTTGAAAAGCATCTGCTACATCGTTCAATAACTGTTCAATTTCATCATAAGTCCAGGCAAAATTTCTCTGATAAAGAGGGATAGCATAGGTATCTTCATTTAACAAACGATTAACTGATAAGCTTATCTGTGTTTCTACCATTTATTTTTTTCCTCTTCTATAATCTTGTCCACAGTATAATTTTCAAATAATTCTCTATCTATCTTGACCATGAAATCATTCGGAGTGACAGCATGAGATAAAAGTTGAAATAGCTTTTGAGCCTCTTTTTGTCTAAAACTTCCACCAGCAGCGTATTTCCCTACCGTTGCATCATATATAGCTTTAGACTTAACTCGAGGGTAATAAGACCAAATAAACAGGGTCTCTACAATCTCCGTTGATAGCTCATCTTTTCCAAATCTATCTGCAAAAAGTGAACAAATATTTAAGAATATATTGTGACACTTGAGGTAGCGTCCTTTTGAGCTATTGTAAATGTTCAACATGCCTTCTGGGTAAGCTAGATTTTTTTCTTCCCCTTCAAGTTCATCAGAAAATCCTAACTCTGCATTTAAAAAATCTTTATGTTCTTTAATAGTTTCATGAGCAGATTCAATATACTCAAAAAATTTACTTCCATCAATGATTGGCATAGTAATGGACATGGGGAGATTTTCAATATGACGATACAATTCTAGATATGGAAAGTTCTGATTCAAATCAACGCCTTTAAAATCGTCAATAAAATCCTCTGTAAAACGGAGATAAGAACCATAACGCTTGTTGGTCAATCCTGTCTCTCCTCGCGACCAACGTCTCATACGAAAAAGATGTTTATCAAATAACTCTTTGAGACTTAAATTTTTATCCTCTACAAATTGCTCCCACTTTTCCACAATTCTTTCATCTTCGGTATCTTCCTTGCGAAGATGATAGGCTTTGAGCAAATCATGAGGTTCTAAAGATTTTCCACGATTATTCTGAGAATCAAATAACTGAAAGGCTTCAGATAATCGTTTCTGTGGCATAGTAATCACGGAGACAGAACAATTTTCCAATAAAAAGTTGCAAATATCTTTTGCCTGATTTTCGCCAACCAATTGAGCCAAATTTTCCCACTCATTATAATTTTCACTCGCATGATAGCAAGATAGCTCTCCAAATACAGTAGCACTCAGCAGTTGCTTAGCACCCTTATAATTCTCTAAACTATCTAATAAATGAAGAAACAAGGAAATAGAAATTAGCCGTTGCTGTCCATCGACAATATCGTATCCATCATTTTCATGTAAGATAACGGAACCAATCTGATATTCCTTTTTCCCCATAGCATCTCGTAAATCATAAAAAAGATTACGAATATGTTTTCTGTTCCATTTATATGGTCTTTGATAAGAAGGAATTCGCAAATCCCCTTCTTTCAGTAGTTCTCCAACCTTTTTAGAAGTAAATTGAATAGTCATTTTATCCTCATCTATATTTATCTATCATTTCTTGAACTGTTTGCCTCATATCCTCTACTAAAATCCGAGGAGACAAAACAGTAACTGCTTCCCCTTGTCCCAGCAACCAGCGTTTAAGCCCCGGTGTATGCTGACTTTCAAATTTAAAATGAGTCCAATCGCCATTTTTCCCAACTATTTTTGCATTTGGAAATTGATCCATCACAATCGTCGGATCGTACAAATACTCGATTTCAATACTGATTTTCTTCCCAATAAAAGCGTCTACTCTCTCGTTACGAATGTCTCCATCTCTAAATTTATCTCGATAAGAAATAGAGGGTTTCTCTATATCACTAAGAGACCAGGACTGGATACGGTCTACTCTTAAAGTAATATAAGTCTCATATTTCAACTGGTATACAACCAGATAGAAATAGTGACTATCATAATAAAGAGAGACTGGTAAAACAGTCTGCCTCTTAGAAGACTCATAATAAGGTTTTTGATAGACAATATCTAGAACCTGTTCATGCAAAATAGCTTCTGATAAATTCCAAATTTTCTCTATTCTATTTTGTTGATCCGTTAAGGGAGCATAGTTAAGCTTTTCGCTGCCAATGATCTGCTCAATTTCTTTCTGATCATCACGGGGAACTAAGACCAGTAAATTATTTAGTAAGCTAGCAATTTCTTGTCTATTCAGTGCTCGATTTTCCAATAAAATCTTTGAAATAACGAGTATATCCTTTTTATTAAAAACTGACTTACTCGCTAAACAATACTTATTCGTTTTACGGTTATAAAACAAATCTCCACTATAACTGGTGTTACTAGATAAAATATCACGGAGTAGCGAAAAATCTCTCTGTATCGTCTTTTCACTAACTTCAAATTCCTGAGCCAATTGCTTTTTTCCTAACTGAGTCCCAAACTGTAAACGTAAAAAAATCGTTAGCAGTCTCTCTTGATCATTCATTTGCAATTTCCTTCTACATATTATTCAAACAATATTATTTCCAGTACATTATTATCACTTCTATAGTCTAACTAGCACTTTATATTCAAAACGATTAAAGCAAAATAAACTATCCCTTAGGTGATTTCAACTGTACCACTATGCCAGATTCGAAGAACTCAACTACAGATTCAGGCATATTTTTTAAGTCTTCGGGTAAGCAGTCTGAATATACAATGAAGAGTTTGCTTCTTTTCTTATTCTCTTTGAATTGCTGCATCCAGTATTCCTGTACCCTTTGATCAGCCTCTCCCAAAAATTGAACTCCATCCAAAAAAATCAAATCATACTCTGTATACCCCATTTGCAGTTTCATCCATTGACTATGTTTAGAAAAAATCAAATTATCTCTCACTCGATAATATGCAAGTGATGCTATTGGAATAGCAGGTTTTATTTTAGTTAACGTATAAAACAAATGCCATCTGTCAGTCTCTGAAATACCGCAAATGTAAATACATTGAGAATCTTCTTTTAAGTCTATTTGTGGGAATCCGGTCCAATCACTCCCATCATCTTTCAAGCCTTTTTCAAAATTATAAATTTCCTCTTCAATTGACACATTAGAATTTAAAATTTCTTGATTCATATTATACTCTCTTTTCTATTACTTTTAAGAGAATTATAACAAATCAAGTGGACATATTTTGTCCACTTGATCAAAATAAGCAATTTTTAAAACAATTCATCAAACAAGCTCAACTGATTATCCTCTGGCATATTGCCGAGAATGCCCATTTCATCCATCTTTTCAACCAAGGTTGAGGAAAGTCCTCCACGCTTGCGCAACTCAGTTTTAGAGAGGAATTCTCCCTCTTGACGGGCACGAACCAGTTGCTTGGCAACGTTCTCTCCTAGTCCATCCATAGCGACAAACGGTGGGATCAGGGTATCTCCATCGATGAGGAACTCTGTCGCCTGACTACGGTAGAGATCGAGTTTGCCAAACTTGAAACCTCGTTCCCACATCTCATTGACAATCTCAAGAGTTGTATAAAGATCAATTTCCACATTAGAGGCTTCATTGTTCTTCCGTTTTTCAGAGATTTCTTCCATTCTGCGTTTGATGGCATCCAAGCCCGCACCCATGGTCTTTATATCAAAAGCCTTAGCACGGATGGAGAAGTAAGCACAATAATAATAAATTGGATGGTGAACCTTGAAGTAAGCTACACGAAGGGCCATCATAACGTAGGCTGCCGCATGGGCTTTAGGGAACATGTACTTAATTTTCCCACAGGATTCGATATACCACTCTGGCACCTTATTAGCCTTCATGGCTTCGATATAGCCATTTCTCTCCTCTTCTGAAATCTTGAGCCACAAGCCCTTACGTACCCGTTCCATGATGGTAAAGGCCATCTTAGGTTCAAGACCAGCATGCATGAGGTAAACCATGATGTCGTCCCGACAACCGATAACAGTCGATAGGTCTGCTATTCCTTGCTTAATCAGATCTTGAGCATTGCCAAGCCAAACGTCGGTACCGTGAGACAACCCTGACAACTGAAGCAATTCTGCAAAAGTCGTTGGGTGCGTCTCGTCCACCATTCCACGTACAAAGTTGGTCCCAAACTCTGGAATTCCCAGCATGCCCGTAGGCGTTCCGATTTGCTCAGGTGTCACTCCTAGCACATCAGTCCCAGAAAAGAGGGCCATTACGCCTTCGTCATCCATAGGAATTTCATTAGGGTCAATCCCAGACAAGTCCTGCAATTTCCGAATCATGGTCGGATCATCATGTCCCAGCACATCAAGTTTGAGGACATTCTCATCGATATCGTGGAAGTTAAAGTGGGTCGTCTGCCATTCAGCCGTCACGTCATCCGCTGGATACTGGACAGGCGTAAAATCGTAGACATCCATGTAGTTAGGAATAACAACGATTCCCCCCGGGTGTTGTCCTGTTGTCCGCTTGACACCAGCAGCACCTTGAGCAAGGCGTTCCACCTCTGCATCACGATAAAACTTCCCATAGTCCCGCTCATAGCCTTTGACAAAGCCATAGGCAGTCTTGGCAGCCACCGTACCAACCGTTCCTGCACGGAAGGCATATTCCTCACCAAAGATATCACGCACATCCAAGTGGGCGCTAGGCTGGTCTTCTCCCGAGAAGTTCAAGTCAATATCGGGAACCTTGTCCCCATCAAAACCAAGGAAGGTCTCGAAAGGAATATCCTGTCCGTTTTTACTTAGTTTGTGACCACATTTAGGACAGTCCTTATTAGGCATATCAAATCCTGAACCATAAGAACCATCGGTGATAAACTCACTATACTGACACTGACCACAGACATAGTGAGGAGAGAGAGGATTGACCTCCGTAATCCCAATCATGGTCGCAACGAAACTAGATCCGACAGATCCACGAGAACCCACCAAATAGCCCCGTTCATTGGAGCGTTGCACCAGCATCTGCGAAGCCAGATAAATCACAGCAAATCCATTCCCCAGAATGGAAGTCAATTCTTTTTCAATCCGCAAATCGACAATATCTGGCAGCGGATTTCCATAAATCTCAAAGGCCTTCTTATAGGTCAACTCAGCAACTGTTTCTTCCGCCTTGTCGATGAAAGGCGTGTACAAGTCACCCTTAACGACCTCAACGGGTTCAAAGATATCTGCCAAGGCATTGGTGTTTTCAATAACCAATTTACGTGCCAGTTCCTCTCCCAAGAAGGCAAATTCATCCAACATTTCATTAGTCGTTCTAAAATGAGCTTTTGGAAGAGGAGCGGGTTGAGCATGTTCCCCATGACCGATAGTTCGGTTAATCATAGCCCCCTGTCCCAAACTACGGACGATAATTTCACGGTAAATCTCTTCTTCCGGTTCGATATAGTGAACATTTCCAGTAGCCAGAACTGGCTTACCAAGACGGTCTCCCACTTCTATCAAACTCTTGATAATGGTCTGGAGTTCCTCCATATCCTTAACCTGCTCCTTGGCAATCAAGGGAGCATAGATAGCTGGTGGCATGACCTCGATAAAGTCATAATACTTGGCCACCTCAACCGCCGCATCCACACCTTGGGAAACGACTGCATCAAAAACTTCACCTTCAGAGCAAGCTGAACCTAAAATCAAACCTTCCCGATGGGCATCTAAAACCGTTCTCGGAATCCGTGGCACCCCTTCAAAGTACTTAGTATTAGACAAGGAAACAAGCTTAAAGATATTTTTTAGCCCTACTTGATTCTTGACATAAATGGTCGCATGCTTGATACGAGCTTTTTTATAAGAATCTGGACTAATCAAATCAATGTTAAGTCTAGCTAAATCGGTCACACCATGTTTTTCTGCTACCTCTTTGATAAAGATAAAGAGCAGACGACCAGTCGCTTCCGCATCGTAGTTGGCCATGTGGTGATGTTCTAAGGCCACACCAAAACGCTTGGTCAAAGGCCCCAAACCATGACGTTTGTACTCAGGATAGAGGTTTCTAGCAAACTCCAGCGTATCAATAACTGGCTGACTAATCTTTGGCAAACCATGACGCTCATAATTGGCATTCATAAAGCCAACGTCAAAGGTCGCATTGTGGGCAACTAGGACCGTATCCTTGCAAAATTCTTGGAATTCTTGCAAAACTTGTTCCAGTGGTTTGGCATTTTTGACATGGTCATCTGTAATTCCAGTCAACTCCGTGGTAAAGGCCGACAAAGGATGCCCGGGATTGATAAATTCATCAAATTCAGCAATGACATTCCCCTTATACATCTTAGAGGCCGCAACCTGAATCAAGTCATTGTAGATAGCTGATAGACCCGTCGTTTCCACGTCAAATACCACATAGGTCGCTTCTGACAAGTCCATCTCCACTTCGTTATAAACGATAGGAACACGGTCCTCCACGATATTGGCTTCCATACCATAGATCAGCTGGATCCCCGCTTTCTTAGCTGCCTTATAACCGTGTGGGAAGGATTGAACATTCCCGTGGTCGGTGATAGCAACTGCTTTGTGTCCCCACTTAGCAGCTGTCGCAACGATTTCTTCAACCTCTGGTAGAGCATCCATGGTCGACATGTTAGTATGAGCATGAAACTCAACCCGACGCTCACCTTCTGGCATCAAATCCTTACGCTCATAGTGAACAACTTCCTGCACGTCTTGCACGTTCATCGTCAAATCGCGTGTGAAGTTATTCATCTCCACATTCCCACGAACTCGGAGCCAAGAATTTTTCTTGATTAGATCAAATTTCTGAGCCTCTTCTTCATTCTTAACCCACTTTTGCATAGAAAAACTTGAAGTGTAGTCCGTCATTTTAAAGTTGATCAAAACACGCCCTGTTCTGGTCACTTTTTGCTCCACATCAAACACAACCCCTTCAAAGACCAGACGATTTTCCTCCGTCGTCACTTCGATCATAGGAGTAATCTCTGCCTTATCCAGCTTGGGTTTAGCTGCAGCTTTTTTCGCTTGAAAATCAAAGGCTGGTTTCTCTTCTGCTGGAGGAGGTGCCATCTGTTCCAGTTGCTCCATAGCACGGAGCGCTTCCTCATTGGCAGCTTGAACAATCTGCTCATTTTCAGCATGAAAGGCCTCTTCCTGCTCTTGGGTCAGCACATCATTTTTCTCTACTTGACAAGTAAAAGTTGGAAAACCAAACTTTTCAAGTTGTTTGGCTAAATTAGGAAGATGATTCTTCTTAAAATGTTCCTTATCAATCGCCTCAGAACCCTCAATAAAGAGTTGATTTCCCTCAGCACGAACTTGCAAATTCTGATAAAGGGACTTAAAACCTTGACTAGCACATGGCCCATCAGAAAAAGCCTCTCTATAGTAGGAATGCAAGAGTTGATTTGAAAATTCTTGAGACAGAGTCTTGATTTCGAAAATAGCTTTATTCCCTGTCTTAGAAAATTCTTCGCTCAAACCTTTCTTTAATTCTAAAAAGATTTCAATCGGTAAAATATTAGAAAATACGAAATGAAACTCCCATACCTTACTAATTTTATGAACCACAACTCGCTCAATATCAGCCTGTGCTAAAGCAGGAGCCTGTCTCATTTCAGCAGGCATCCCCAGTTGATTCATCAAAATTTCAAAACTATTTGACATTCATTTTCCTCACATTATTCTCCTACTATTTTACCATATTTAGAGGTATTTTCTAAAGACAAAAGGAAGCCACTAAGTGACTTCCTTCTAGAGTGAGGACAGATTAGTCTTCACCTTTGTTTTTCTTAATGATTTCTTCTTGTACTGACTTAGGTACATCTTCGTAGTGGTCAAATACCATCATGAATGTACCACGTCCTTGAGATGCAGAACGAAGAACTGTTGCGTAACCGAACATTTCAGCAAGTGGAACGTAAGCACGAACGATTTGGCTGTTACCATGTGCTTCCATACCATCTACACGTCCACGACGAGCAGTTACGTGCCCCATAACATCACCAAGGTTTTCTTCTGGAACAGTGATTGTTACAAGCATCATTGGTTCAAGGATAGCTGGTTGTGCTGATTTAGCAGCTTCTTTAAGAGCAAGTGAAGCCGCAATCTTGAAGGCAGTTTCAGATGAGTCGACATCGTGGTATGAACCATCGTAAAGCTTAGCTTTAACGTCAACCATTGGGTAACCTGCAAGAACACCGTTAGCCATAGATTCTACCAAACCTTTTTCAACCGCTGGGATAAATTCACGAGGAACCACACCACCGACGATTGCGTTTTCGAATTCGAATCCTTTACCTTCTTCGTTTGGAGTAAATTCAATCCATACATCACCGAATTGACCTTTACCACCAGACTGACGTTTGAAGAATCCACGTGCTTGAGTAGAAGCGCGGAATGTTTCACGGTAAGATACTTGAGGAGCACCTACGTTCGCTTCAACTTTGAACTCACGACGCATACGGTCAACAAGGACGTCAAGGTGAAGCTCACCCATACCTGAGATAACTGTTTCTCCAGTTTCAACGTTTGTTTCAACGCGGAATGTTGGATCTTCTTCAGCCAATTTTTGAAGGGCGATACCCATCTTGTCTTGGTCAGCTTTAGATTTAGGCTCAACCATCAATTGGATAACTGGTTCTGGAACGTTGATTGACTCAAGGATGATTTTAGCTTTTTCATCTGTCAATGAGTCACCAGTTGTAGTATCTTTCAAACCAACGGCAGCAGCGATATCACCTGAGTAAACAGTATCGATTTCTTGACGGCTGTTGGCGTGCATTTGAAGGATACGTCCGATACGTTCACGTTTACCTTTAGAAGTGTTCAATACGTAAGAACCTGATTGAAGCACACCTGAGTAAACACGGAAGAATGTCAAACGACCTACAAATGGGTCAGTCATGATCTTGAAGGCAAGAGCTGCAAATGGCTCTTCGTCAGATGCTGGACGAGTTTCTTCTTCGTCTGTATCTGGGTTAATACCCTTGATTGCTGGGATGTCAAGTGGGCTTGGAAGGTAGTCAATAACCGCATCAAGCATCAATTGAACACCTTTGTTCTTGAAGGCAGAACCACACAATACTGGGAAGAATTCAACGTTGATAGTCGCTTTACGGATACCAGCTTTCAATTCTTCGTTAGTGATTTCTTCACCTTCGAGGTATTTCATCATCAATTCTTCGTCAGTTTCAGCAACTGCTTCGATCAATTTTTCACGGTATTCTTGAGCTTGGTCAAGGTATTCAGCTGGGATGTCTTCTTCAAGGATATCTGTACCAAGGTCGTTAGTATAGATTTCAGCTTTCATCTTGATCAAGTCGATGATACCACGGAAGTCATCTTCAGAACCGATTGGCAATTGGATTGGGTGTGCATTTGCTTGAAGACGATCGTGAAGTGTGCTTACAGAGTAAAGGAAGTCAGCACCGATTTTATCCATTTTGTTGGCAAATACGATACGTGGAACTCCATACTCAGTTGCTTGACGCCAAACTGTTTCAGTTTGAGGCTCAACACCTGATTGTGAGTCAAGAACGGTAACAGCACCATCCAATACACGAAGAGAACGTTGTACTTCGATTGTGAAGTCCACGTGTCCTGGTGTGTCGATAATGTTTACGCGGTGGTTGTTCCATTGAGCTGTTGTCGCAGCAGATGTGATAGTGATACCACGTTCTTGCTCTTGCTCCATCCAGTCCATTTGTGACGCACCTTCGTGAGTTTCACCGATTTTGTGGATTTTACCAGTGTAGTAAAGAATACGCTCAGTAGTTGTTGTTTTACCAGCATCGACGTGAGCCATGATACCGATATTACGAGTTTTTTCAAGTGAAAATTCGCGTGCCATGAGGTTTGTTTCTCCTATTTATTTTTGATTTCTATTCTATTATAACATGATTTTAATAAAAACGGATAGGCAGGACCTACCCGTTCTCAATGTTTTCATGCTATTGTTGGTTTCAACTTGTAGATTTACAAATTGAATCGAACTCGGGCTAAAGTTAATTAGCCGATTTGAGCCGGAACGGGATGCTGTGTGAAAAAGATAAACTTCCTTGTATTCGTCGAATACTGCGTCAGTTTCCTATTTTCACCTTGCATCCTTACCGTTCCTAGCATCATGATTTTACCAACGGAAGTGTGCGAATGCACGGTTAGCTTCAGCCATACGGTGAGTGTCTTCACGTTTCTTAACTGCTGCACCAGTGTTGTTAGCAGCATCCAAGATTTCTTTTGCAAGACGGTCTTGCATTGTGTGTTCACCACGAAGACGAGCGATTGTTACCAACCAACGAAGTCCAAGTGTTGTACGACGTTCTGGACGAACTTCAACTGGGACTTGGTAGTTAGAACCACCAACACGACGTGCACGTACTTCAAGTACAGGCATGATGTTTTCCATAGCTGTTTCAAATACTTCAAGTGCATCGTTTCCAGTAGCTTCTTTGATTTGCTCAAAGGCACCGTAAACGATTGAAGCAGCTGTACCACGTTTACCATCAAGCATAACGCGGTTGATAAGACGAGTAACTAGTTGTGAATTGTAAAGCGGATCTGGCAATACGTCACGTTTTGGAGCTCTATTTTTACGACTCATTTCTCTTTATCCCCTTTCCTTATGCTTTTGGACGTTTAGTACCGTATTTAGAACGGCCTTGTTTACGATCGTTAACACCTGCAGTATCAAGTGCACCACGGACGATATGGTAACGTACCCCTGGAAGGTCTTTTACACGTCCACCACGAAGAAGAACCACGCTGTGCTCTTGCAAGTTGTGTCCGATACCTGGGATGTAGGCAGTAACTTCGATAAGGTTGCTCAAACGTACACGAGCGAATTTACGAAGGGCTGAGTTAGGTTTTTTAGGTGTCATTGTTCCAACACGAGTTGCAACACCACGTTTTTGTGGTGAAGAAACGTTTGTTTGAACTTTTTTATGACTGTTGTAACCAACGTTCAAAGCTGGTGATTTAGATTTTTCTACTTTTGATTTACGCGGTTTGCGAACCAATTGGTTAATTGTAGGCATCTACATTCTCCTGTGTTTTTTTATTTTTGGTGATGATACACTTGGTGACAGCTATCATCTGTGTGTACTTTTGCAACATTTGTCAGCACGTCCCTGTACACTCTTGAGAGACCAAAAGTAAAAAGTACCGTCTATTATTGTAACAAAATTTTCCCTTGGTTGTCAAGATATTTTTCTTTTTTATTGTTAATTTTAGCTCTTTTGTAGTGCTCCCTAAAAAAGAAAAAGGAGGAATCCCACCCTCCTAAAGTTAGTATTGTTCCATTCAATCCCATCAATTTTAGCACATAATGGTTTTCGAGATATGATAGTATCACAACCAACCAGATTCTTTAGCGATATTGGCTGCCTCTGTTCGATTACCTGCATCTAGTTTCGAAAGAATATTGGTGACATAGTTTCGGACTGTTCCGTTGGATAGATAAAGTTTGTCTGCAATTTCTTGGTTAGAGAAGCCCTGAGCAATTCCCTTTAAAACTGCGATTTCTTGTTCTGTTAATGGATTGGGATGCGTCATCACCACTTCCATCAATTCAGGCGAATACTCCTTGCGTCCTTCTAGGACGGTGTGCAAGGTTTGCATGAGGTCTGCAATGTTTCTTTCTTTTAATACATAAGCATCTACTCCAGCCTTGACCGCACGTTCAAAATACCCAGGACGCTTGAAGGTCGTCACCACAACCACCCTTGTTTCAAGCTTTTCTGCTCGTATCCATTCCAAGACTTCAAGACCTGTCTTAACAGGCATTTCTACGTCAAGGATGGCGATATCCACAGACGCCTTTTTTAATAGTTGGATTGCTTCTTGCCCATTCTTTGCTTGAAAGACAGACTCTACATCCGGTTGAAGCGTGAGCAACTGGCACATGGCATCTCGCAACATACTTTGATCTTCTGCGACTAATACTTTCATCTACTTTCTCTCCTTATAAGGTAGTCGAACCTGAACTACTGTCGGTTGTTTCTGACTAATTACCTTTACTTCTCCCGAAAATGGAAGAACACGATCTCGAACTGTATGGAGGTCATCCCCCTTTATAGAAGTAAAGCCACAGCCATCATCTCTCACTGTTAGAATGAGTTCTTTCTCTGTCCGTTCTAATTTTAAGTAGACTTTAGACGCTTTAGCATGCTTGATGATATTGGTCACTAACTCAAGCAAAATCATGGAAGCCGTTGACTCCAATTCCTGAGTAAGGCTAGCGGTATCTAGTTGATTAGCCGTTTCCACCTCAATTCCAGCAATCTCTAGCATCTTTTTGACAGTTTCAAGTTCTGATGCTAAGGTCCGTGATTTCAGATTTTCCACAATGGTTCGCACTTCATTCATGGAATCCTTGCTTATCTGGTGAATTTCTTTTAATTCCTTTTCCACCTGTGGATAAGCCTCCATCTGAAACAACTGCAAGGCTAAATCTGTCTTGACACTGAGCATAGCAAAGGTGTGTCCCAGACTATCATGCAAATCCTGACCGATACGACTACGTTCATTTTCAGCAAGCAATAGATTTATCTTGGCATTTTGCTTAGTCTGCGCTTCTTTCAAATCCTCCACAATCCGAATCCGAACCAATCCAAAAGTCATTAAATCGACAAAAGCAAGAATTACAAGTAGATAGAATAGAAACTCAACTTCGATTCTCTGAAAAATCAACAGTTGGCCCACAACAAGGACTTGAGCAAGAAGAAAAGTCCGGACATGTAAAGAATTAAAACTACGTACGCCGAAATGATAACTTAAGAGATTGGATAGGAAAAAGAAAAACCAGATATAATTAACAGCAACAAAGGCAGTATTCCCAACTACATAAGTCAGCATGAGGCCCCAATATAGCCAAGATAGGCGCTGGCTCTTAGTTGTTAAAACACCCAAATATGCCACTACAAATAGAATATCAATCAATAAATGCCAGGAAGAAAGCCACCCAGTCACTACAGGTAGTATGGGGAAAATCATAAAAATTAAACTGGCCCAAAACATATAGTGTATGCTTTTCAGTCTTTCAAGCATTAAGCATTCTCCTTATGACCTTGAAGGTAAATGGTCAAACCAAACAAAACTGCTGAAAAAACAAGTAGATAAACTGTGGCTGATAGATTGATGCTACCCTCGTTTAAGAAGGTCTTGAGCAACTCCATCAACTGATAAGTTGGTAGGCACTTCCCGATTGCTTGCATCCAGTCTGGAAATAAAGAGATGGGCATCCAGAGTCCACCTAAAACAGCCAAGCTTAGATAGAGAAGATTGCCCACGACAGACATCAGCTGACTAGAAGGCAAGAGTGTCAAGGTCAAGCCAAGCGCTACAAAAACTACACTTCCTACTATCAGCAAGAACGCAGCCCCAATCCAGCTTCCTAAAGACATATCCACACCTCTGACCAAGTGCCCAACTGAGAAAACAACCAAGATTGAGACCAAATGATCAACCATCATACTTGTTATCTTTGATAGATAATATTCTACCATATTTACCGGAGTATGGCGCAATGTTTTCTGCCAGTTGTTGATCTTGTCGGTATGTAAGACAGCTGGGAATGAAAACATAGCTGTCGACATCATAGAAAAAGCTGTCATGGAGATGAGGTAATCACGCATAAAATTATCTGGTCCACCGGGTGTGTCCTGGTACATGCCTGAAAAGAATAAATAGAAGGCTGTCGGCATCCCAACGGATAATAGATAATAGACCAATTGTCGTTTGGTCAATAGAAATTCTATCTTGTTTAGTGCGATCCATCGTTTCATCTTAGTCATCTCCCTTTTGTGTTTCTTCAAAGATTGTATCCAACAAGCTACGATTATTGACTTCAATTTCTTGAATCCTACATCCTGCTTGGACTAACAGTTCCCAAAAAGCATCCGCTTCACGTGTAACTACTTGTAAAGCATCTTGTTTTTGTGACCAGTTTTCAACCAAGTTAGACTGCTCAATGACTTCCTTGTATGCTAGAGGAAGGATAAAGTGCTTTTCAATCTCTTCACTGCGCATGGCTAGAGGTGTTGTATCGCGAATCAACTCTCCCTTATTCAAGACCAAAATCCGGTCCGCTGTATGCTCTACCTCTTCGATATAATGGGACGAATAGAGAATAGTTACTCCCTGCGCTTTTAGATCCTGAACAATTTCCCAAAAGCGTTGACGGGTTGAAGTATCCATGGCCGCAGTCGGCTCATCTAAAAAGACTAGCTTTGGTCGGCCAATCAAGGTCAAGACAAAAGAGAAGAGACGCTTCTGCCCACCTGACAATTTTTCTGCGAATTGCTCTTTTTGTTGCGGGTCAAACTGCAATAGTTGATCGACTTCATGATTGCTCAAGGGATTTGGGTAAATGCTTTGAAAGAAAGCAATCAACTCTTTAACTTTTAATTTCTGAACGATTACATTTTCTTGAGGGAGGTAGGATCTTGTGTAGTCTAACTGAGAGCTCGTCACTGGCAAACCTTGGATGGATACTTGACCGCTGGTGACCAGTTTATCTCCAAGCAAACAGTCCAAGAGTGTTGTCTTACCGGCACCATTTGGGCCAATCAAGGCGACGCATTCGCCTTCTGCTACCTCAAAGGAAATATCCTTCAAAATGGCTTTACCCTTGATGATTTTATTTAAGCTTTCTACCTTAATCATGTTCATGATATTCTCCTTTCAGCCACTCCTTTCCCATCGGAAAGGCAATAAAAATCATAAATCCTAGACCCCAGGCACCGCGAATGACTTGGTGAAGGAAGGCTTGATCAAACCAACCTGTAAACATTTCTACCAACCATACCACTAGTGATAGTCCAATAAAAAGATAGAGAATCACTTTTTTCATTTTTCAAACTCCTTTTTCACATCTGAGACTAATTTCAAACCTTCTCGGATCAACCAAGACATCATGCCAAATCCTGCAAATAGCTCCCAAGGAAAATGATAGAAACCTTCATCCAATCCTGAGAACATGAGATAAGTCATGACTCCTGCTGCTACTAAACTCATTACGACAATCATTTTATTTTTCATCTCTTCTTCCTCCATTTCATACTTCAATTATAGACTTTTGAAGTTGGCTGAGCTAGATGCTTCTGTCACTAGGAAATATGACAAATGTCATAAAAATTCTGTTCAAAACAAGCAAGATACACTATACAATAAAACACAAGTAGAAAAACTCTCAGTTAGTTTCCTCAAAAGAGATATCAACCCCAATTCACACTATATTGAAAACTAATACTTATTTAAAATCAAAAGAGTAGAAATTTTTATCGTACAAATACATATATTATAGGCATAGCAAAAAATTCTTCAATTACTTTCTTAAAAGTTTGTAAGAATTATACAATCTGTTAAATTTTAATTTATGTTCCTAAACTACAGTATTCATTGAACAAATCAGGAAACAAAAAAGTATACGCGATCAAAATGAAGGCTCTATAATATTTGTAGTGGGTAAATCCCCTATAGATATTATGGAGCCGTTTTTATTGTAGAAAAAAAGTCCCATAAGATCTATAATGAAAAG
>NZ_NCVH01000026.1:0-81579 GCF_002096855.1 Streptococcus mitis
CTTTTCATTATAGGTCATATGGGACTTTTTTTCTACACAAAAATAGGCTCCATAAGATCTATAGGGGATTTACCCACTACAAATATTATAGAGCCTTTCATTATAGGTCATATGGGACTTTTTTTTACACAAAAATAGGCTCCATAATATCTATAGGGGATTTACCCACTACAAATATTATAGAGCCTAATAAATCAGAAAGATTGCCTGAGGTCGATCTCTTTTTCTTGCGTTTTATATCGAACTGTGATATATTTTATATAACGAAGTGCGATATATCGAACTGAATAGGAGGTGAATGCAAATGGAATTAACGGCTAAGATTCGTCGGGTCTATCTTCCGATGACGGAAACGGGCTTTTATATCTTGTTCTGTCTGCAAAAGGAAGGTCATGGTTATAGTATTACGCAAAAGGTCAAGGAGATGACAGATTCGCAAGTTTCGATTAGTCCTGGGACTATGTATGGAACCTTGTCAAAAATGGAAAAGGATGGTTTGATTTCCTTTGTCCGTGAAGAGGAAAAACGGAAAATCTATCAGATCACAGACTTGGGACGAAAAGTCTTAGATATTGAATTGAAACGTATTGAACGGCTCTATAGAAATAGTCTGGAGGAAAGATGATGGAAAAGAAGGTTGTTTATAGAATTGCTACCATTGCGGATTATGATAGAGAGGCTTTATATCTTAGAAAAATGCATGCTGAGGGCTGGAAACTTAAGGAAGTGACCTACTCTAACTTAGTAGTTGCGGTTAAGTATACTTTTGAAAAGTGTCAACCGGAGCAGGTGTCTTATCAGTTGGACTTTTATCCTATGAAAAAATCAGAGAGAGCCTCCTATTTACAATTATTTAAAGACTGTGGCTGGGAGCATATTACAGACTTTAATGGGTTTTCCTACTTTAGAAAGCTTCATTCTGGAATTGAGTCGGATGCCGAGTTTGAAATTTATAATGACGCGGCTGGGAAATTAGCAATGGTCAAGAAAATTTTAACAATGCGGATGCTTCCTATTTTGCTTCTCTTTTCAGCGCTACTACCGGTTTTCTCAAAGTTTATCACTGGAGGTAGTTCTTTCAGTTGGGAAATGTTTTTGATTGTTATAATAGATGGTGTTTTATTGATGGTTCATGCGATTCAGATTTCTTATATTTTTTGGAGATTGTTTCAAAAGTGGAAAGAATTATCTGATAAATAAAACCATGCATGTTTTCTAATTTGGAGGTGCGATGATGAAAAGCAAACTACAATTTCGGATTTTTACGATTCTTGATGAGGACAAGGAAGAAGAGTATTTGCATGAGATGCACTTGAAAGGTTGGAGATATAGAACGAGTCGTTTTGGTTTGTTCTATTTTGACCAATGTCAACCAGACGATGTCATCTACTGTATCTATGATTCTAGATTTCTTAAAAAATATAAGCATGAACTGCAAGATTTTAGAGCTAGAGGTTGGGAATTGATAGGAGCAGGTTCTTGTTCGATTCTTCGTAAACCAGCTTATGATATACTTTCAGAGGATCAAGTCTATATGAGTAAGGGGCTCAGATGGGAAGTTATGCGATCTAGACTTCGTTCCTGTACAGCTACTTTCTTAGGTGGTTTTGTTGTTTGTATGAGTTTATTTAAAGAAGAACTTTCTATGTCTTTCTTTATTATTTTTCTTTTATATGCCTTTCTGATTTCTTATCTAATTCATGGTTTTTTCAGACTTAAAAGGAAATACCAAGTAGATGGAAGGTAGGCTTCTAGGTCTTTAGACTGATTTTTAGCACTCTTGTTAAAAGAGTGCTAATTTTTTGAGTTTTTGTCTTGACATTCTCTTTTAAGGGTGTATAATAGAATCATGAGTTAGCACTTGAGGGCATCGAGTGCTAATTGATCAGACAGAGAGGAGTGATGAGGTGGTTACAGAGCGTCAGCAGGATATTCTAAATCTCATTATTGACATCTTTACCAAAACGCACGAACCTGTCGGATCCAAAGCCTTGCAAGAGTCTATTAACTCTAGCAGTGCAACCATTCGTAATGACATGGCGGCTCTAGAAAAGCAAGGTTTGCTTGAGAAGGCTCATACTTCAAGTGGTCGGATGCCAAGTGTTGCTGGTTTTCAGTACTATGTGAAACACTCACTGGATTTTGACCGACTGGCTGAAAATGAGGTTTATGAGATTGTTAAAGCCTTTGATCAGGAATTCTTCAAACTGGAGGATATTCTGCAAGAGGCTGCTAATCTACTGACAGACTTGAGTGGCTGTACGGTAGTAGCACTGGATGTTGAGCCGAGCAGGCAACGGTTGACAGCCTTTGATATCGTTGTTTTGGGGCAACATACAGCCTTGGCAGTATTCACCCTAGACGAGTCTCGAACGGTTACCAGTCAGTTTCTGATTCCAAGGAACTTTTTGCAGGAGGATTTGCTGAAACTGAAGAGCATTATTCAGGAACGCTTCCTAGGTCACACCGTTCTAGATATTCACTACAAGATTCGGACGGAGATTCCGCAGATTATCCAGCGTTACTTTACAACAACGGATAATGTTATCGATCTCTTTGAACATATCTTTAAGGAAATGTTCAACGAAAATATTGTGGTGGCAGGCAAGGTCAATCTCTTGAATTTTGCCAATCTGGCAGCTTATCAGTTCTTTGACCAACCGCAAAAGGTAGCTCTGGAGATTCGTGAGGGGTTGCGTGAAGATCAGATGCAGAACGTCCGTGTTGCAGACAGTCAAGAGTCCTGTCTAGCTGACCTAGCGGTGATTAGTAGTAAGTTTCTCATTCCTTATCGGGGAGTTGGAATTCTAGCCATTATCGGTCCAGTCGATCTGGATTACCAACAGCTAATCAACCAAGTCAATGTGGTCAACCGTGTTTTGACCATGAAGTTGACAGATTTTTACCGCTACCTCAGCAGTAATCATTATGAAGTACATTAAGATTGAAATCATTAAAGGAGGCGAAAATGGCCCAAGATATAAAAAATGAAGAAGTAGAAGAAGTCCAAGAAGAGGAAGTTGTGGAAACGGTAGAAGAAACAACTCCTGAGAAGTCTGAGTTGGACTTGGCAAATGAACGTGCAGATGAGTTCGAAAACAAATACCTTCGCGCTCATGCAGAAATGCAAAATATCCAACGCCGTGCCAATGAAGAGCGTCAAAACTTGCAACGTTATCGTAGCCAGGACTTAGCTAAAGCGATTCTCCCTTCTTTGGACAACCTTGAGCGTGCACTAGCAGTTGAAGGTTTGACAGATGATGTGAAGAAGGGCTTGGAAATGGTGCAAGAAAGCTTGATTCACGCTTTGAAAGAAGAAGGAATCGAAGAAATCGCAGCTGACGGTGAATTTGACCATAACTACCATATGGCCATCCAAACTCTCCCAGCAGACGATGACCACCCAGCGGATACCATCGCCCAAGTCTTCCAAAAAGGCTACAAACTCCATGACCGCATCCTACGCCCAGCCATGGTAGTAGTGTACAACTAGGCAATTCTGACGGTTGTAACATACATAATAGAAAACTTGTCCGAAACGACAATAAACTATGAAGAAAGATAAGAGGCAAGCCGGAGGCTTGCAAGGAAGATATTTCCCACTGTGGTGAAAGTTTCAGTAGCAAAAGATACTGAAACAGGGGATTTTTGAGACAATAGGCTCAAAAATAAGTGATGAAATCCCGAAGGGAGTTGCTCACGTCCCCACCACTTAAGGGGAATATCAAAAAATCAAAATTCGAATTAAAATTTAAGGAGAAAACACATGTCTAAAATTATCGGTATTGACTTAGGTACAACAAACTCAGCAGTAGCAGTTCTTGAAGGAACGGAAAGCAAAATCATCGCAAACCCAGAAGGTAACCGTACAACTCCATCTGTAGTATCATTCAAAAACGGCGAAATCATTGTTGGTGATGCTGCAAAACGTCAAGCAGTTACAAACCCAGATACAGTCATCTCTATCAAATCTAAAATGGGAACTTCTGAAAAAGTTTCTGCTAATGGAAAAGAATACACTCCACAAGAAATCTCAGCTATGATTCTTCAATACTTGAAAGGCTACGCTGAAGACTACCTTGGCGAAAAAGTAACTAAAGCAGTTATTACAGTTCCAGCTTACTTTAATGATGCTCAACGTCAAGCAACAAAAGACGCTGGTAAAATCGCTGGTCTTGAAGTAGAACGTATCGTCAACGAACCAACTGCAGCCGCTCTTGCTTACGGTTTGGACAAGACTGATAAAGAAGAAAAAATCTTGGTATTCGACCTTGGTGGTGGTACATTCGACGTCTCTATCCTTGAATTGGGTGACGGTGTCTTCGATGTATTGTCAACTGCAGGGGACAACAAACTTGGTGGTGATGACTTTGACCAAAAAATCATCGACCACTTGGTAGCAGAATTCAAGAAAGAAAACGGTATTGACTTGTCTACTGACAAGATGGCAATGCAACGTTTGAAAGATGCAGCTGAAAAAGCGAAGAAAGACCTTTCTGGTGTAACTTCAACTCAAATCAGCTTGCCATTTATCACTGCAGGTGAGGCTGGACCTCTTCACTTGGAAATGACTTTGACTCGTGCTAAATTTGACGATTTGACTCGTGACCTTGTAGAACGTACAAAAGTTCCAGTTCGTCAAGCACTTTCAGATGCAGGTTTGAGCTTGTCAGAAATCGACGAAGTTATCCTTGTTGGTGGTTCAACTCGTATCCCAGCCGTTGTCGAAGCTGTTAAAGCTGAAACTGGTAAAGAACCAAACAAATCAGTAAACCCTGATGAAGTTGTTGCCATGGGTGCTGCGATCCAAGGTGGTGTCATTACTGGTGATGTTAAAGACGTTGTCCTTCTTGATGTAACACCATTGTCACTTGGTATCGAAACAATGGGTGGTGTCTTCACAAAACTCATCGACCGTAACACAACAATTCCAACATCTAAATCACAAGTCTTCTCAACTGCGGCAGACAACCAACCAGCCGTTGATATCCACGTTCTTCAAGGTGAACGCCCAATGGCAGCAGATAACAAGACTCTTGGACGTTTCCAATTGACTGATATCCCAGCTGCACCTCGTGGTATCCCACAAATCGAAGTAACATTTGACATTGATAAGAACGGTATCGTGTCTGTTAAGGCTAAAGATCTTGGAACTCAAAAAGAACAAACAATTGTTATCCAATCAAACTCAGGTTTGACAGATGAAGAAATTGATCGCATGATGAAAGATGCAGAAGCTAACGCTGAAGCAGATAAGAAACGTAAAGAAGAAGTAGACCTTCGTAACGAAGTTGACCAAGCAATCTTTGCGACTGAAAAGACAATCAAGGAAACTGAAGGAAAAGGTTTCGACGCAGAACGTGACGCTGCCCAAACTGCCCTTGATGACCTTAAGAAAGCTCAAGAAGACAACAACTTGGACGACATGAAAGCAAAACTTGAAGCATTGAACGAAAAAGCTCAAGGCCTTGCTGTTAAACTCTACGAACAAGCCGCAGCAGCCCAACAAGCTCAAGCAGGAGCAGAAGGCGCACAAGCAACAGGAAACGCAGGCGATGACGTCGTAGACGGAGAGTTTACGGAAAAATAAGATGCAAATCCCGTTAAAACCTCACAGTGAAAATAGGAAATCTGACGCAGAAACTTTAGTTTCTAGGAAGATTTGCACCTAAAGGTAGCCATATCTGTAGTTTGCTAAAGCGAAAACAGCTACGTCTCTTTTTCACCAAGAGGTTAGGGAGTGCTCGATTTAGTAAGATGTTGAGGCGTTAAGAAAACGAAAGAAAAATAGGAAGCCATCGCCTTGTGCGGTGCACAAAAGATGGCTTATCTTTTTTCCGAAGTTTTTAGCCGAAACTCAGTTAAGCCTAACTCGTTAAGAATGACTAATCACTAAAGTGATTGTCATTCTACAGCAATCACTATGGCGACTTGCCTAAACGCCTTACTAGTTCAAAAACAAAGTATAATCGACTTTATTTTCGAACGTCGTAATGATAAGAAGAAATCCAGAGGTTGCAACCCAGCCTCTGTTTTTCGGTAAAAAGGGTCTAAACCTGATTTATTTGGGGTTTGTCTCATCAATATGAAATACAGGAATTGAACCCGACCTAAATCGAGGTTTGATTCAAAATATCAATAGAAAGGAACAAAGGTGTTCAGGGAATTGAACACGGGTTCCCAAAATTCTGATTCAATATAAAAGAAAGGAATTGAACCCGGACTAAATCGTGGTCTCGTTCCGCAATATTAACAGAAAGGAATAAGGGTGTTCGTAATTGAACTCGAGCGGAAAGCTTGGAAATTAGATAAACCTCCTAAGAAATCAGGATTTCTTGTCGGTTTCCTAAATTTCAGTCGCTTTCTGTTCGCTCTTAGTATCTTGTATGAACAATACTGAATTTTATGATCGTCTGGGGGTGTCCAAAAACGCTTCGGCAGACGAAATCAAAAAGGCTTATCGTAAGCTTTCGAAAAAATACCACCCAGATATCAACAAGGAGCCAGGTGCTGAGGAAAAGTACAAGGAAGTTCAGGAAGCCTATGAGACTTTGAGTGACGACCAAAAACGTGCTGCCTATGACCAATACGGTGCTGCTGGAGCCAACGGTGGTTTTGGTGGAGCTGGTGGTTTCGGCGGTTTCGATGGGGCAGGAGGCTTCGGTGGTTTTGAAGATATCTTCTCAAGTTTCTTCGGCGGAGGCGGTGCTTCGCGCAATCCAAATGCTCCTCGTCAGGGGGATGACCTCCAATACCGTGTGAATTTGACCTTTGAAGAAGCTATTTTTGGAGCTGAAAAAGAAGTTAAATACAACCGTGAAGCAAGCTGTAGTACATGTAATGGCTCAGGTGCTAAGCCAGGAACGAGTCCAGTCACTTGTGGACGCTGTCATGGCGCTGGTGTCATTAACGTCGATACGCAGACTCCGCTTGGTATGATGCGTCGTCAAGTAACCTGTGATGTCTGTCACGGTCGTGGAAAAGAAATCAAGGATCCATGTACCACTTGTCACGGAACAGGTCATGAAAAACAAGCCCATAGTGTACATGTAAAAATCCCTGCTGGTGTGGAAACTGGTCAACAAATTCGCCTAGCTGGTCAGGGTGAAGCAGGATTTAACGGTGGACCATACGGTGACTTGTACGTGGTGGTTTCTGTGGAAGCCAGCGACAAGTTTGAACGTGAAGGAACCACTATCTTCTACAATCTCAACCTCAACTTTGTCCAAGCGGCTCTTGGTGATACAGTTGATATCCCAACGGTTCACGGTGATGTTGAATTGGTTATCCCAGAGGGAACTCAGACTGGTAAGAAATTCCGTCTACGTGGCAAAGGAGCTCCGAGTCTTCGTGGTGGTGCAGTTGGTGACCAATATGTTACCGTTAATGTCGTAACACCGACAGGCTTGAACGACCGCCAAAAAGCAGCCTTGAAAGAATTCGCAGCTGCAGGTGATTTAAAAGTCAATCCAAAGAAAAAGGGATTCTTTGACCATATTAAAGATGCCTTTGAAGGAGAATAAAGCAAAAAGAGCCGAGTGGCTCTTTTTACTTATCTTCAATTTCCTGTGTTTCTTTGATCACAGCTAGTCTAGTCTGGATATCCTTTTCCAAGACTTTAAATTTGTAAGTCAGGTCTTCTTGATATTCCTTGATGAGTTCTTTTTGCTGGTCGATGATTTGTAGGCTGTTTTGGATAATATCCACATCATCCTTGATAGCTTGAACTCGGTCAGTGGTGTTCAAGACTTCATCTGTGATGGTTTGGCGATTTTTTGTGACTAGATAACTTCCGGCTGCAGCTCCTGCAAATAGCAGTAGGTTGGATAATTTCATGGCAACTCCTTAGGCATTTTTGATGGTTTCAGCGATTTGAGCAAGTTTGTCAAAGTCTGGTTCGTGGGCGATAAAATCAATCTTGAGGTCATCGTCCGCACTGTAGCGGGGCACGAGGTGAACGTGGGTATGAAAGACGGTTTGCCCTGCGATTTCTTCACAGTTGGCAATGATATTCATACCAGCAGCCTTGGTAGCTTTCATGACTTTTTGAGCTACTTTGGGTACTTGGGCAAAGAGTTGGCTGGCGCTAGTAGCGTCCATTTCTAAAAGATTGCGATAGTGTTCTTTTGGTACGACCAAGGTGTGTCCTGGTGTCACTTGAGAGATATCAAGAAAGGCAAGAACCTGCTCATCTTCATATACTTTTGAAGCAGGAATTTCCCCTGCAATGATTTTACAAAAAATGCAATCTGACATAAAATCTACCTCTACTGTATTGAATTTTGATATAATATAGCTACATTATACCAGATTTGGAGAAAATATGTTAGAAATAAAAAACCTGACAGGTGGCTATGTTCATGTCCCTGTCTTGAAAGATGTGTCCTTTACTGTTGAAAGTGGTCAACTGGTCGGTCTGATTGGTCTCAATGGTGCTGGGAAATCGACGACAATCAATGAGATTATCGGTCTGTTGACACCTTATAGCGGTTCTATCAATATCAATGGCCTGACCCTGCAAGAAGATGCGACAAGCTACCGCAAGCAGATTGGCTACATTCCTGAGACACCTAGCTTGTATGAGGAATTGACCCTCAGAGAGCATATCGAAACGGTTGCCATGGCTTATGGTATTGAGCAGAAAGTGTCTTTTGACCGAGTAGAACCTTTGTTAAAAATGTTCCGTCTGGACCAGAAATTAGACTGGTTCCCTGTTCATTTTTCAAAAGGGATGAAGCAGAAGGTCATGATTATTTGTGCTTTTGTGGTGGATCCGAGTCTTTTCATCGTGGATGAGCCCTTCCTTGGGCTCGATCCGCTGGCTATTGCAGACTTGATTCAGCTTTTGGAAGTGGAAAAGCAAAAAGGCAAGTCTATTCTCATGAGTACCCACGTGCTGGATTCAGCGGAAAAGATGTGTGATGCCTTTGTCATTCTCCACAAGGGAGAGGTGCGAGCTAAGGGAAATCTGGTGCAACTGCGCGAAGCCTTTGATATGCCTGAGGCTAGTTTGAATGATATTTACTTGGCTCTGACCAAAGAGGAGGAGTTATGAAAGACTTGTTTTTAAAGAGAAAGCAGGCTTTTCGTAAGGAGTGTCTTGGCTATTTGCGCTATGTTCTCAATGACCACTTTGTCTTGTTCCTGCTTGTCCTGTTGGGCTTTCTAGCCTACCAGTACAGTCAACTCTTGCAAGATTTTCCTGAAAATCATTGGCCTATCCTTTTATTTGTAGGAATTACGTCTGTTTTACTTTTGCTTTGGGGAGGAATTGCCACCTATATGGAGGCTCCAGACAAGCTCTTTCTCTTGGTCGGAGAAGAGGAAATCAAACTCCATCTCAAGCGTCAAACTGGTATTTCCCTAGCCTTTTGGCTCTTTGTCCAAACCCTTTTCTTGCTGTTATTTTCGCCCTTATTTTTAGCAATGGGTTATGGCTTGCCAGTTTTTCTGGTCTATGTGCTTTTATTGGGGGTAGGTAAATATTTCCTCTTTCGTCAAAAGGCCAGCAAATTTTTCACTGAAACTGGACTGGACTGGGACTATGTTATTTCCCAAGAAAGCAAGCGTAAGCAAGTCTTGCTCCGTTTCTTTGCCCTCTTTACCCAGGTAAAGGGAATTTCAAACAGCGTCAAGCGTCGTGTCTATCTGGACTTTATCCTAAAGGTTGTTCAAAAGGTGCCTGGAAAGATTTGGCAAAATCTCTATCTGCGTTCTTATTTGCGAAATGGAGACCTCTTTGCGCTCAGTCTTCGTCTGCTCTTGCTTTCCATACTGGCGCAGGTCTTTATCGAGCAAGCTTGGATTGCGACAGCAGTGGTAGTGCTGTTTAACTACCTCTTGCTCTTCCAGTTGTTGGCCCTCTATCATGCCTTTGACTACCAGTATTTGACCCAAGTCTTTCCGCTGGACAAGGGGCAAAAGGAAAAAGGCTTGCAGGCAGTAGTCCGAGGATTGACCAGTTTGGTCTTAGTAGTGGAATTAGTTGTTGGATTGATTACCTTCCAAGAAAAAATAGCCCTTCTAGCCTTGCTGGGTGCTGGTTTGGTTTTACTAGTCTTGTATTTGCCTTATCAGGTAAAACGTCAGATGCAGGACTAACATTGCCTATATGACACTAAAAAAGAAGTTGAGTTCAGTTTGTCTCAACTTCTTTTTTGTTACTACAGGATAATGGTTGGCCCGTAGAGGCTCAACTTGGTCTTGACCTGGTCAAAGTGGAAGCGGTCATAGGCCCGCCAAGCGGCGCGAGTAGGAGCGTCTGGATCGAGGGCGCTGAGTCCCATGAGAAGACTGGAAGTCTGGTAAAATTTTTCCAGTTCAATCAAGACTCGATTATCCACTGCCTCAGCCTTGGCTAGAAAGCCAAGAATAGAGTTTAGTTGCTCCTGAAAGCGGACGTCGTCAGCCGTTGCCTGTTTGCATGCTTGATAGGCTTTGTTTAAGTCGGTAATCAAGGTTTGAGCTCTTTTTATAGGGTCTGTATCTGTCATGAGAATTCCTCCTTTAATCTGGGTGCCAGTCTTGTTTCTAGCAACTGTGTTTTGATACTGTCAGTCTATCACTTTTAACTCTTTTTTTTTATTCAAATCTTTAATTGTCATTGAAATGTCTTGAATTGCGCTGAGTGAATTTTATGATAAAATAGTGGTAAGATTATCATGCTTATTTGAGGAACAAGATACCCTTCAGGAGCGTTAAAGGCCTGTTTAGGATTTGGTGGGCTTGTGTTAAGCTTTTTCTGTTATTCTCTTCTTAGGAGGAGAATCCAATGAAACATATGATTATTCAGACACAGAAAACAGTCTATAAAGTAAACGTCGACGATATCTACTATATCCAAACACATCCAACTAAAGCCCATACTGTACAGATTGTTACAGAAGAAGCTAGTTTTAATATGGTTCAAAATTTAAGTAATCTTGAGAACCAATATGGGGAAATCTTGATGAGATGTCATCGAAATTGTTTGGTCAATCTTGATAAATTAAAATCGATTGATTTTCAAGAAAGAATCCTTTTTCTTGGAGAAGAAGGTCAATACGCTGTCAAGTATGCCAGACGTCGCTATAGAGAAATTCGTCAAAAATGGTTGAAAGAGGGAGAGTAAAAAGATGAGAATATTTGTTTTAGAAGATGATTTTTCCCAACAGACTAGGATTGAAACGACCATTGAGAAACTTTTGAAGGAACATCATATCACTCTGAGTTCTTTTGAAGTTTTTGGTAAGCCAGACCAGCTGCTGGCAGAGGTGCATGAGAAGGGAGCCCATCAGCTATTCTTTTTGGATATTGAGATTCGAAATGAGGAGATGAAGGGGCTGGAAGTGGCTAGAAAGATTCGGGATCGAGACCCCTATGCCCTGATTGTCTTTGTGACGACTCACTCAGAGTTTATGCCCCTGTCCTTTCGCTACCAAGTGTCTGCTTTGGACTATATTGATAAGGCCTTGTCAGCTGAGGAGTTTGAGTCTCGGATCGAGACAGCCCTTCTCTATGCCAATAGTCAAGACAGTAAAAGTCTGGCGGAAGATTGCTTTTACTTTAAATCAAAATTTGCCCAATTCCAGTATCCTTTTAAAGAGGTTTATTATCTTGAAACATCGCCCAGAGCCCATCGTGTTATTCTCTATACCAAGACAGACAGGCTGGAATTTACAGCAAGTCTAGAGGAGGTTTTCAAGCAGGAGCCCCGTCTCTTGCAGTGCCACCGCTCTTTTCTCATCAATCCTGCAAATGTGGTGCATTTGGATAAGAAAGAAAAACTCCTTTTCTTTCCCAATGGTGGAAGCTGTCTGATTGCGCGTTATAAGGTCAGGGAAGTGTCTGAGGCTATCAATAACTTACACTGATTAAGGAGAACTTATGGCTGTTGCTTGGATATTGTTGTATACACTTGTTACTAATGGACTAGAAATTGTCATCTTCTTTAAGGTAGATGGAATTGATCTTACTTTCGAGAGGATTTTTAAGGCCTTTCTTTTTAAGATACTGTTGGCCTTTGTTTTTGTAATGATTAGCTATATAGTAGGAAATATTTACCTATCTTATTTTATGGAACCCTTGTATGGCATCGGTTTGTCTTTCTTATTGTTAAGAGGACTTCCTAAAAAACTGCTTTTCTTTTATGGTCTCTTTCCAATGATATTGGTGAATCTCTTTTATAGAGGTGTTTCTTATTTTGTACTTCCATTTTTGGGACAAGGGCAAGTATATGATGACTACTCATTTACTGGGTTATGTATAATAATTTTCAATTTCTTCATTTCTCTAGCTTTTTTGAAATGGTTGGACTATGATTTTACGAGTTTGAGAAGGGAGATTCTAGATAAAGCCTTTCAAAAGTCCCTGACTCAGATTAACTGGATAATGGGGGGTTACTATTTGGTGATACAAAGTCTGTCTTACTTTGAATATGAGCAAGGTATTCAATCAACGACTGTTCGCCATCTCATCCTAGTGTTTTACCTACTCTTTTTTATGGGGGTTATCAAGAAATTGGATACCTATTTGAAGGACAAACTCCATGAGAGACTGGACCAAGAGCAGGCCTTTCGCTACAGAGATATGGAACGCTATAGTCGGCATATAGAGGAACTTTACAAGGAAGTACGGAGTTTTCGTCATGACTACACCAACCTCTTGACCAGCTTACGTCTGGGCATTGAAGAGGAGGATATGGAGCAGATAAAAGAGGTCTACGACTCTGTCTTGAAGGATTCTAGTGAAAAATTGCAGGACAATAAATATGACCTGGGCCGATTGGTGAATGTTCGGGATCGTGCCCTCAAAAGTCTTCTAGCTGGAAAATTTATAAAAGCTAGAGAAAAGGACATTGTCTTTAATGTCGAAGTTCCTGAGGAGATTCAAGTCGAGGGGATGAGCCTACTTGATTTTCTAACCATTGTATCTATCCTTTGTGATAATGCCATTGAAGCCAGTCTAGAGGCCAGTCAACCTCGCGTTTCAATTGCCTTTTTAAAAAATGGAGCACAGGAGACCTTCATCATCGAAAATTCCATCAAAGAAGAGGGCGTAGATATTTCTGAAATCTTCTCCTTTGGAGTTAGTTCTAAAGGGGAGGAGAGAGGTGTCGGTCTCTATACCGTTATGAAGATTGTGGAAAGTTATCCCAATGCCAGTTTAAATACTACCTGTCAAGATCAAGTCTTTCGTCAGGTTTTAACGGTTCACTTGCTGCCGGTTGGTCATTAGAAAATTTGTGAAAAAAGAATTGGCAGAAGCTAACAGATAAAATTTGTCTTTGTCCAGTTTGATTTTTACCATAGTATGCGAGGTATATTAAATGAATAAGAAATCTTTTTTTATCATCTGCTCTACGTTGATCATAGCATCGAATCTTCTCATGATTTCCGTGGTGAACAAGGGAGAAGAAACAGGGAGCAACCTGTTTGTGATTGCTATAGCCTGTGTTATGCTACCAGCCTTTTTATATGCAGTTGAAAACAGACTTACTTCATTGGTAAGAGTAGAATCAATACTCCTGATTCAGTTGACAGTTATATCCCTACTCCGTCTTATCAACAGAATAGGGAGTACGCCTGAAATCCTCAACATTATCATTACCCTTATCGCTTTGGCAAGTGGGACAGCTGCTATCCTTGTTGCGATTATGAGAATATATGAGAACATACGGAAGTGAGGGTGAGTAGTTTTCTATTTTGTATTTTCACATTGTCAAGTTCCCCCAGGGCAAGTATGTTTTTCATGCTTGCTTTTTAAATTTTTACAATTCAAGATGTTTTGATGACCATTTATGATTTGGATGGAAAATTTTAAAAAATAGTAGTATACTAACCTTATTAAGGTTGTAATAGGACGAAAGTAAAAAGAGGTATTCCTCGTGAATGCAAAAACAATGTTACAATTGGCTATTATGGTCGCTTAAAGACTTGAGCTTGTGTACTTGGAGGTAATTATGGATTTCAAAAGTTTTCTTATTGTTTTTGTTGTCAGTATGCTTATTTCTTTTATTACTTATTTAATTAGGGGAAAATTTTTAAAATCTCCAAAGAAGAATAAAGATAGATCTAATTAGATAAAAAGATTTTTTATCGCTAGTTTAATCTACAGTGGAGTTTCTTTAATATTGTTTCGCCTGTCAAAATGATATGTGATAACAGGATAAAAAATCTACAAATTAAGTTGGTATCAATATTGTGTAAAGGGCAAGTATGTTTTTCATGCTTGCTTTTTTAAATTTTTTAACAATTCAAGAGGTTTTGATGACCATTTACGATTTGAGTGATCCAAGAATAAAACGAGTGCTATACTAGCAGTGTAAAGGTTCTAGCTCAACAAACATTCAGGAGGAAATTTTATGAAGAAAAAAATACTTGTCATTTTCATCTTGTATCTGATCATGTCCATATTTCTATATCCGCTTAGGGATAGTGCTTGGTATCATCTATTCTATACCATAGCCTATGTGATTGCGGTTATAATCTATCTTGCTTTAACTAAAAAGAAAGGAGCAAAGAAATGAAAACTTTTCTTGCTAAAAAACGGAACATCTTCCTTGCGAGATTGTTCCTAGGGCAGTTGCCCTTACTTGTCTCCACTTATCTATTTCTATCTCGTCAGTTTTTAAATTTTTCCTTGGTTTTCCAATTTCTTTTAGTGGTTATTAACTTAGCTTCCATTTTGGTTACTGTTTACCTCACTAGGGAGATGAGGATAAGAGAATTTGAAGATGATGATTTAGTTAGTCCTAGAACCAATCAACTTATGTTCATTGGTTTGACAGGTTTTATGTCTATTATTTGTTTGTATTGAGGTATCACAGCAGTAGAATTCTACCAACAACTAATCGCTTATATTGGCGCTATTCTCTGCTTGCTTATCATGCTTCTGCTCATTTGGGGTTTGAAGTATTATAAAAAGTAGGGGAAGAGTTTTCTTCTTAATCTGGGGCTAGTCTATAGACTGGCAGGAGGAGGTTATCCTGTCTTGTAGATAATAGGGAGGAGTTCTATGAAAAAACACTCTATTCTTTTTAAAACGAGTGCCATTCTTTCTTATTTGTTTCTGTTTTTCGGATTGTTTTGGACAACCCAATTTTGGAGCAATTATTGGGAGTTCTCGTCTTGGGTAGGAAATCTTATCTGGATTCGAAACATCATCAGCCTTCTCTTTATCGGCCTGATGATTTGGATTTTAGTCAGGTCGGGTCATGCTTATCTCTTTCGTATTCCTAGGAAAAAGTGGTTGAGCTATTCTGTTCTGACGGTGTTAGCAGCCATTGTGCTTATCTGCTTTAACTATCTGACAGCTAAACACGTTCAGGGGACCAATGAAGGGTGGAATTTGTTTATTGCCTATAGTGAGACAAATTTTGCGGAGTTTGGTGTTTACCTAACCTTAATCGTACTAGGACCTCTGATGGAAGAATTGGTATGTAGGGGACTGCTTCAACATGCCTTCTTTAAGAATTCGAGATGGGGGCTGGATCTTCTCTTTCCGTCATTCCTATTTGCCTTGCCTCACTTTTCTAGCTTACCAAGTCTCGCAGATATTTTTGTCTATACGGCAGTGGGCTGTCTATTTGCCTGGCTGACACGTTATACGAAGAGTATCTATCCTTCTTATTCTATTCATATTGTTAATAATATCATCGCAAACTTACCATTTCTGCTCACTTTTCTACATAGGGTCTTGGGGTAAAAAAACAAAAGGCTTGCTTTTCAGCCATAGAGGAGTTCATCATGTATAAACACTTATTTTTCCTAGATTCAAAAACCTTAGACTGGTTGACACCCTATATTCTAGATTTGGCTTCCGACACTATTGCCTTTAATGTTTTTGTGCTAACCTTTGTATCTGTGGTGGTCTTTTATTTCCTAAATTCCATGCTATCTTTAATAGCTATCTTCTTAGGGGGTGGTTATGTGATTGTATTTTGGATACTCAAATGGTTTGTTTTGGAAAGACTAGAGTTAAAGAATGAGTTGTAGGGAAGTTTGTTTGTTGAGGAGGATAATTTTATGAAGTTTTTTGATAAATTTCATGCCTTTTGTTTTGGATTTTTAGTACTACTAATTGTCATTACAGTTCCTTATACGATTAACCACGGGGATTTTTTTCAAAATGAATCTGAATTGATTATTGTAAGTCTTCTTGTAACCTCGCTGAGTGTTACTTATGCTAGAAAGTTTGAAATGATTTCTTTTGGGATGTTAAGCAAGAAAGAACTTTTGCTTTTCATTGCAATCTTTCTTCTAAGTGTACTTGAGATGCTGGTTTATATTCATTTCTTCGCTATTTCTTCTGGCGCGGGAGTTCAACACTTGGCGGAAGTCAGCAGAGGAATTTCCCTGTCTTTGATTTTGACTTCCTCAGTTTTTGGACCCATCCAGGAGGAACTCATTTTCAGAGGACTTCTTCAAGGTGCGGTTTTTGACAATTCTTGGTTAGGGATTGTACTGACTTCCTCTCTCTTTTCTTTTATGCATGGACCTTCTAATGTCCCTTCGTTTATTTTTTATCTACTTGGGGGCTTGTTACTGGGCTTTGCTTATAAAAAGAGCCAAAACCTATGGGTTTCTACTCTAGTTCACATGTTTTACAATGCTTGGCCACTCTTATATTATTTATAAAAATCATGAAAAGGTAAGCAGAAGACGGTGCTTGCCTTTTTCTTTCTATAATGATACCCAAGCCAATCCAGAGGCTTTTCTTTGAGAATCGGGTGTGGAGCGGTTGACGAATAGGCCAAAAACTAGTAGAATAGTAAGGAAACTTTATACGGAGGAAAGAAATGGATTTGGGTGATAATGAGCTAACACTGACTCCCATACCTGGGAAAAGTGGCAAGGCTTATATGGGTAGCTATCCTGATGGGAAGCGTATCTTTGTAAAAATGAACACCTCTCCAATCCTACCTGGTCTAGCTAGAGAACAAATTGCTCCACAATTATTATGGAGTCGCCGTTTGGCAGATGGGCGTGATATGTGTGCTCAAGAATGGTTGACAGGCAAAATATTGACCCCCTATGATATGAATCGTAAGCAAATCGTCAATATTTTAACCCGCCTTCATCGCTCACGTCCGTTGATGACACAGTTGAGTCGGTTGGGATATGCCATGGAAACACCTGTAGATTTACTACAGTCTTGGCAGGAAACGGCTCCAGATGCTTTGCGTAAAAATCATTTTATCAGTGAAGTGATGGCTGATTTACGTCAGACTATTCCAGGATTTAGAGAGGACCATGCGACCATTGTCCATGGAGATGTACGACATAGTAATTGGATTGAGACAGATAGTGGCTTGATTTATTTGGTAGATTGGGATTCGGTTCGCTTGACCGACCGCATGTTTGATGTGGCCCATATGCTCTGCCATTATATTCCAGAACATCAGTGGAAGGAATGGTTGACCTACTACGGTTACAAGTATAATCAAACGGTATTAAATAAATTGTATTGGTACGGTCAATTGTCTTACTTGAGCCAGATTTCCAAGTATTATATGAACCAAGATTTAGAAAATGTCAATCGGGAGATACATGGCCTGCGTCACTTCCGAGACAAGTATGGAAAGAGAAGATGAGAGTTAGAAATCGTAAAGGGGCGACAGAATTACTAGAGGCAAATCCTCAGTATGTGGTCCTCGATCCCTTAGAAGCCAAGGGAAAATGGCGGGACTTGTTTGGCAATGATAATCCCATTCATGTGGAAGTTGGAAGTGGAAAAGGTGCCTTTGTTTCAGGTATGGCCAAGCAAAACCCTGACATCAACTATATCGGGATTGATATTCAAAAGTCTGTTTTGAGCTACGCTTTGGACAAGGTGCTTGAAGTTGGAGTGCCTAACATCAAGCTCTTGTGGGTAGATGGTTCTGACTTGACTGACTACTTTGAAGATGGTGAGATTGATCGCTTGTATCTGAATTTTTCAGATCCATGGCCGAAAAAACGCCATGAAAAGCGTCGTTTGACCTACAAGACCTTCTTGGATACCTTCAAACGTATCTTGCCTGAAAATGGAGAAATCCATTTCAAGACGGATAACCGTGGCTTGTTTGAGTACAGTTTAGTGAGCTTTTCTCAGTATGGCATGAAGCTCAATGGTGTCTGGCTTGATTTACATGCCAGTGATTTTGAAGGCAATGTCATGACAGAATACGAGCAAAAATTCTCCAACAAGGGGCAAGTTATCTATCGAGTTGAGGCTCAGTTTTAATCTAAAGAGATTTCAAAAAACTGTTTCGCATTCAAAAAGTAAAACGAGTCATATATTCTAAGGATTTAGTTCTGTACTGCGCAGGATTAAGTCCTTTTAGTTTGATTTCAAAACGGTTGGTTTTTGCTAAGAGTGTATTTGGGGCCAGATAAGTGGTATAATGAAAAGGTTATGAGAAATAGTATAAACCCTCTTGTATTCTATCTTTTCTTCTTTCTTGTGATAGTTGGTTTGATTTTTTCTGATTACCAACAACATAGACAAGTAGAGGTGCAAACAGAAAAAGAGGTCCAAGTAGAAAAAACTGAAACAACTATTGAAACCAGTGAAGGAGAGGAAAATAAGGTTATCGAAGACAGATTGGCCACGATGACCTTGGAAGAGAAAGTGGGACAATTATTTTGGGCCAGAGTTCCTTCTAATCATCAGATAGAAGATCTTCAATCCTATCATTTGGCTGGTTATATCTTATTTGGAAGAGATTTTGAGGGGCGAAGTTTAGAGGATATAAAGACTTTGACAAAAGACTACCAAGCTGCTGCAAAGATTCCTTTATTGATTGGTTCAGATGAAGAAGGAGGGACAGTGACTCGTATCAGTTCGATTTTAGAAACTCCTTTTCAATCTCCTAGGGCACTTTATCAGCAAGGGGGAATGGAGGCGGTGCTTTCTGATACGAAGCAAAAGGCAGAGTTATTAGAATCTGTTGGGATTAATGCTGGACTCTTCCCGGTTGCGGATTTTGCAAGGGATCAGTCAGCCTTCATTTATGATCGAACGATTGGACAAGATGCTCCAACAACTGCAAGCTATGTTCAGCAGATCGTAGAAGAACTTAAAAAGAGTAATGTTGGGTCAACCTTGAAACATTTTCCAGGATATGGAGATAATGGAGATAGTCATACCGCTATTATCCAAGACAACCGTTCTCTAGATGAATTAAGACAAGCAGATTTTCTTCCCTTTCAAGCTGGGATAGATGCAGGGGCGGATAGTGTCTTAGTCTCTCACAATATCTTATCTAAAATTGACACAGTGCCATCATCTATCTCACCGAAAATCACTGACCTTCTGCGGAAGAAACTGCATTTCAAAGGTGTCATTATGACGGATGATTTTGATATGGCAGGAATAGCTGATTTTGTCAGTCAGGAAGAAGCTGCTTTCCAAGTGATTGTAGCTGGAAATGACCTGATTCTAGGGTCTTCCTATCAAACCCAGATTCCTTATCTATTAAAGAAAATTTCCTCTGGAGAGTTGACAGAAGAACGTATTGATGAGTCTGTCAGACGTATTTTAACATGGAAATACGACTTGGGCTTATTAGGAGCGACGCAGTAAAAGAAAAGTGTAGTCTTGTAAGTCCAGACAAAAAGCTTCAAGGTGTAAGTGTCTAGAGTTTTGAGAAATACAAGAAACATATAAATATATGCAGAGAACGAGGAAATTCGTTCTCTTTTTCGTTGCCAAAAATTAAGGAGAAAAAATGTCAGATAATATTGAACTTATTATGAATATTGATTCGTTAGAAATTTTCGATGTAATCGATCTTGATAAGAATGAAGATGTAATTGATAGTATCCCTGAAGTAAATTCTGAAGAAAAGGTATCTCCATACGATGATCTCGATAGGGTTTGGCTTGGAAACGGGTATTATTATAAGCCGTCTAGTCTACTTTGGGAAGTTATTAAAGATAATGTTATTCATGAATTGTATCCTAGAAATAAACATGGAAGTTATCCTTACTACAGAAGAGCAAGAGACGGGACATGGGGACAATCTAGCCAATTGACTTATGATGAAGCCTCGTGGTTGACTCTAGAGTTTAATCCAGAATTGATGGGATATATTTGAGGAGTTATTATGTCTAATAGGCTTAAAAAACTAAGAAAAGAAAAAGGATTGACTCAAGCTGACTTAGCAAAAGTTTTGAATACGAACCAGTCTCAATACGGAAAATACGAAAATGGAAAAACAAATCTTAGTATAGAAAATGCAAAAATTCTTGCAGAATACTTCGGAGTATCTATCCCATATCTACTCGGTTATGAAGAGAACTCTACGGTCAATAAACCAAACGCAACAATATTGATAGAGTTAGTTAAAGAACTTTCTTTTATCAGTGAAAAAAAGTCAAAACTCCTACAAGAATACATAGAACTTGATAAAAAGGAAAGAGATGTTCTCGAACAGATAAGGAGTGCAGATCTATAATAAAAATTAAGAAAGGAAAAACTTGATGAGTATTCTGAATATATTTAATCTAATTTTTGCTATTGCTTCATATGGCATGTTTATCAGCTCTTATCACAGAAATAAACCTAAACCCTTTATATTTTTTCTAGTTGTTTTCACCCTAAATGCTTTTGTAGTTTTATTATCACTGTTCAACTATTTTGGACTAATCAAGTAAAGAAAGGATCACATATGAAACAACACCAAACAAACTTCTCAAATGTGACTAGAGACGTAATGATTTTCGATTTGATGAATACGATGGGATGGACTAGAAGCCGAGCTATTGCGGCTATTGAAGAGTTAGAACAAGCTCATCTTGTCTATTTTCCTGAAGCTGGTGGCTTGAGGTTACAAGTTGTAGGAGGATTTTAATGGCGGATATCACGATTGATCAACTAGCAACACAAACTTTTTATCAAATTCCAGAAATCTTTTTCACTCGTATTCAACATAACGAGAACGGCTATGTCAAATTGACTAGTTCCTATACTGGTCTTTCATCTGATGCCAAGTTAGCATATGGCGCTCTCTATAATCGTTGTAAATTAAGTATCAGTTCTTTTCAGAAGGGAAATAGAGATTACGTTGATGAGAACGGAGCAGTCTTTCTAATTTTTACAGTATCTGATTTGATGTTGTTACTGGATAGGGGAAAGATGAAGGTTACCAAGATTAAGAAAGAACTGCAAGAACATGGTCTCTTACGAGAAGTTAGACAGGGTCTCAATAAGCCCAACAGACTTTATCTTCAACTAGTTGATGCTAATTTAGAAATAAGTGAGTACTATTCAGCTGAGGGTGAGTTATTGAAGAAGGTTGATTCTTTTGGTAGGGTTCTCTACGAAAAAGCGTGCGATTTTAAAAAGGGGCTTAATTCTCTTGATAACAGCGGAAGTCTCAAAAACGGACGTCCACAAAACGGACTTCAAAATGTCCATAAATCGGACGGAATAAATACAGAGAGGAGTAAGACAGAATCTTCATACGATACTAATCGATACGAGGGCGAGTCATCTTTATCTGATTTATCAATTTCTGAAGCATTTAAAATGGGGCAACATGGTTTCCTTTCTCCTCAACTAGTTCAGAAACTCAGTTTATTTGGAAAAGATGCAAAAATTCTTGAAAATAAGATTTATCAATCAAAACGTAAAGTTGAGACAGATTACAAGAACCTCTTAGCTAATCAAGAAATTTATGGAGAGGTGTGGCTGCAGGATCTTGAACGTGAGCTTGATAAATTGATTTTCAAAATCAAAACAGGAGAGGTTGAAGGGAAAATAATCCAGAATATCCCAGCCTACTTCTACAAAATGATGATTCATTTTTGGAAGATGGCTTTGCTAATTGAAAAAGAACATGGTTTCCTTGAGCTATCAGGACAAAGTGAGTATGCTAGAAAATTCCCTGAAGAGTGTCCTAGTGTGGTTGCCCATTATTATCCAGACAAACTGTCGGAGACGAAACTGAATCACTATTTAGCTGAGTTATCTAAAGACATTGTGACTTGTTAAAAGAAAGAGAGTTGATTTTATGGGATTGTTTAATCATCAAGAGAGAATTAACAGAGGGCAAGCTATGAAGCTACACTTTCTCAACAAGTTCAAGAGATTAAAATGATTGTAGAGTATTTTGATAAAACGGCAGAAAGTATTTCCATCACTTCCAACTTGGAGGAACTACAAAAACTGGTATCAAGTTCATTTGAAACAGGAGCAAGTATGAATTTTACATCAGCGACTCCGCCGTTTTTTATCAACCCTAGATGGGTGAAGAAGATAACCTATAGGACGAAATAAGGATAGGAGATTACAATACTAGTAGATTGTCCAATGTGTGATACAGAGTTCGATTCTGATGAGGAGTGCGGATTCTGTCCGTGCTGTGGAGAAGATTACGATTCTTTAGTAGGTGAAGACTGGAATTAAGATAGCTCCATATTTCTAAATTCCTTGACCTGAGCAAGTCATAAAACTACTTTTGACCTTTGAAAATTGAATACCCCCACTGTCCTGATTAGCGGAACTAAGCATAAAAAGAAGAACAAGGGCGGTGTGTAGACTAGAAAAGGATATCTAGTGCTGTTCCACCACGTAAAAGCAGGCAAAGCCTAAGCTGAAGGAGTTTGCGGTTTCTAGACTTAAAACCGTGTGTAAAAAATACAGCAGGTATGTACGTCATACCTCGGCATGGCTGTAAATCAGCCTTGATTCAGTAAGGAGGAGACAAGATGAATCAATCAAAATTAGTTACAGAGGTCACTTTAGCTGACCTTAGACGCTTAGGAAATCAAGGGAATGCAACCGCAAGACTTGATAATGGCGATGAAATCAAATTAACCAGCAGATATGGTTTGGTATCTAAAAACGGATATCTAGCAGGTAAACTAGAAATGGTCTGGATGATTGTAGAATATTCAAAAATTTATAAAGAGATTCGCACCATCAAACGAGGTGATGTTCTAGTGGCTAGACGCATTAAACAAGGAAATACCAATCGTTTACTGCTGACTGGTAAAGGATATCATCGTCCAACGAAGCATTAAACAGATAGAGCCTCATCTATCTGTTTAATCAAGGAGAGGAGATTTGAAATGTTTTAAACGTCCTATCTTTGATTAAGCGGATAGATGAATGAAAATCAAGAAAAAATTGAGAAAAACCTCTAAAAATGGTAAAATAAAAGTATAAAATAAATATTTTAAGAACGTTTTTAAACAAAAAGGAGATAAGATTATGAAATTGAGAACAACTATCTTGGCAACAACGGCCAGCGTAACGTTGCTTGGGTTAGGAAATAGTCAACCTGTGTATGCGAATAGTACAACAAGCAGTCAAGTAGAGAATTTAAAAAGTGAATTGATTAAAGCTAAAAGAGAATATGAACAAGCTAAAAGTATCTATGAAAATGCTTTATCATCTTCACCTAGCAATACGATTACACTGAGTGATAAGTATATAAAGGCTTTGAAGACGGCTTTTTCTGATTTTAATATTAGCCAGACTGAACGTGACAGTGCGAAATCTATTTTGCAGTCAGAAAGTTTGAGATTAAAGAATCAAAATAGTTTCCACAAAGATGTTGCTGATGAGGGAGAACGTCTGGATGTTAACAATCTACCGCTAACTGTTCGTCAGGAGTTGTCATTTTTTGCCCAAGATTTAATTAACCAAGTTCGTTCTCAGGTTGGGACACCTAGAGTCAGTGTTTCTAATTCGGCAATTGAATTTGCGGATAAGGTGGCAAAGGAGTATGTAAAAGATGATTGGGGATTATCTAAATTAAGCACATTAGGTGTATCAGGTCACAATGCCGAAGGTATCAACCGAGTTGCAAAAGCCTATGGCTTACCTACCTCAGATGTTGAATCTGAAAAAAGAGGAGGTCAACTGTATGAGAATTTGTTCTTTAGACCTGTAGCATTAAAAGAAGCCACCAAATCTCAGCTAAAGGAAGCTATTTATACTGGTATGGTTGAGTTTATGTTAAACGATACTGAATGGGGGCATGCTCAAGCAATTGCAGGATTGAACTGGGGGAATCCATCAAGTAAAGATTATTTTGGATTATCGTTTTCTAGTCTTTCCTCAGTAAGTTCTACTCATTTCATCACTATTTCTCAGGAAAATATTAATCGAGCAACAAAATCTAATTTTAGTACAGCTTCAGTAACGGATCCAAGATCCTCAAATCGTTATCAGGCTGTAAAAAAATTAGAAATTGATTACAAAAATAAAGAGAAAATTTATCAAGATTTAAAAAGTAAGCTGGAGAACCAGACGGGTAAAAGTACTGTAGAAGAAAATAATTCTAAGAAAGCAGAACCTATTAAACCGATTGAAAACACATCTGATTGGCGTGACCAATGGAAACAAGATGGAAGTTATTGGTATTATTTTGATCATGCGGGGAAAGCTCTTGTCAGTGGTTGGAAGGGAAACTATTATCTCAAATCAAATGGTGTGATGGCACGTAATGAATGGGTTTATGATACAAACTATAAAGCTTGGTACTATCTCAAATCAGATGGAAGCTATGCACAAAATAGTTGGCAAGGAAGCTACTACCTTAAGTCAGATGGGAAAATGGCACAAAGTGAGTGGTTATACGATTCCAGCTATAAAGCTTGGTACTATCTCAAATCAGATGGAAGCTATGCACAAAATAGCTGGCAAGGAAGCTACTACCTTAAGTCAGACGGGAAAATGGCACAAAGTGAGTGGCTATATGATTCTAGTTATAAAGCGTGGTACTATCTCAAATCAGATGGAAGTTATCTGAGAGATCAATGGTTCAAGGACGGAAGTGCTTGGTATTATTTGAAAGCAGATGGTAAGATGGCACAAAATGAGACGATTGGTGGTTATCGTTTAGATTATTCTGGTAAGTGGATTTCTTAAAAAATTCATTACAATATTGTATAGAAAAGTCAGTGAAAGCTGGCTTTTTTCTATTGGAAAGGAAAGAGATGATTTTATATTATAAGAGGCCTCGGGCGCCAACATTTGAGATTTTATACAGATTAATATTTTAGATAAGGAGATAAAATGCACAAAGTAAGAGAAACAAAAACATATGGATCTATTCGGAAATCAAAAATTTATGGAACTTGTGGAGTGATACTAGGTTTAGCAGCTTTAAGTATGATAAGCCCAGTTATGGCAGATGAACGAACTGAAAATCCAGCTACAAATGCGCCTTATGCTCAGACGAGTCCAAGCAGTGTTTCTACTGAAAATCAAGGAAAGAGTGAAGAAAAAACAGGAACGTTAGAAGTTTCTATTTCTCATTCCAGTTTAGATGAAACTATTCGAAAGGCACAGGAAGCTGGATTGAAGGTGGAATTTGATTCTGTAGTAGATAAAGGGACTGCAAGTACAGCCTCTGAGTTGGAAAAAAAGCAAAAGGAAGTCGAAAGTGATTATCGCACACAAGCAGATAGTATTGAGAAAGCTACTGAAAAATATCGTGAAGATCAAAGGCAAAATCAAACGAACCGAAAGAAAATCCAAGATGAAAATACTGCGAAGAAGGAACAATATCAAAAGGATTTAGCTTCTTATCAGGATGAAGTGAATCGAATTAATCAGAAGAATGCTGCTATTCGTGCAGAGAATGAAAAAAATCAACGAGAGAATCAGGCAGAAACAGATCGTATTAATCAAGAGAATGCAGAAATCCGAAAACGAAATGAAGCTAAGAGAGTAGCTTATGAGAGCTCTTTGACAGACTATACAAAGAAACTAGCAACTATTAAAGCTGAGCGAGATGCAATTCAAACAAGCAAGCCTTTATTTGGATCTGAAACAGGTTTCAAAGTTTATGGAGGATACAATTCAGCTGGTAGGGGAAGTTTAGACTATTATAATGATTTTACAGTAGTACCAGATGATAATCTACCAGTAGAGAGTATGCGTGGTTTTTTAGGTTATCATGCAGATACCTATGTAACAGCAGATACAGGAACTCGAGTTGGCAAAGATGGTACAGGAACCTACGATGTCATTAAAGCTCCAAAAGTCGGAGATACATTTTATATTCACAATATTGGAACTCTTACGGATGGTAGAAAGGTAACGGCCAAAGTCAGAGTTTCTGATTTAGGTGACTACCAAGGCGAAGTTCGCAATGGTGTTCCTGTGACAGATCCAGATATTTATCTTAAGGGTGGAGATGGTGGAAGTTTCTACTTTGTCTATAATAATCATACTCGTTTGGAAATGGTTTTTGATTTTTATATTGAAGGAACGACAACACCTGTTTCCCTCTTAATTGGAACAGTTATTACCGATGTAGATTGGGGTCAAGGTTCAAATTTGAGTTATGGCTCGTCTGGTCGTGGAATGGTTATTAATCCAAGTGGTTCAGGTTTGGATTTTGATGGTCGCGTTATGAAGGGAGTAGAAAATGGTGTTAATGATACCTCGGATATTCCTAAGGGATCCTTTGCTTCAGTAGGGTATGGTTCTAGTTTAACCTACCTTCACACATCATCTCCTGGTTCGACAGAGGGAAGAACTCCCGCTGAATGGGATGCAGAGAATGCGAGTGGAAATGCTCAAAACGTTGTCTTCACAATTCTGGGAGATGGTGCAGAGTTGAAAAAGATACCTTTCTTAACAAAACCATTTGAGCCAACCTATGAGAAGGAAACTCCTCTACCAAGTTCTCCAACTGCAAAACCTGAAGAGATGCTCCCACCTAAACCTGAGGAGCCAAAGGAAAAAGAGCTTCCCTCTTTAGTATCTCCTCCGACAGTAAGGGTTAGATATGCACGTTTACAGGCAATGCCTGGTCTAGAAAAGTTTGTAAAAAATTCTTCTGGGGAATCTATTGATAAAAGCTATGTACCTAAACTTTCAACTGTACAGTGGGAATTAACAACTAAGCCTCTTCCAGCTAATCGTGAAGCTATTACAGACTTTGAGATTGTAGATGCATTGCCTTCAGGTTTTGTACTAGATGTAGAAGCTTCAAAGAAGGCTAGCTCAGATTTTGAATTAACTTATGACGAATCGAGCCATGTTGTTCGGATGAAAGGCTTAGAAAGTTTGAAATCTAAGCTTAATCAAGATTTAAGTAAGGAAGTACAAGTACCAGCTCCAATTTTAGTAGGTAAGGTTACGAATGATGGTGCAACTTATAAGAATAACTTCCAATTAAAGATCAATAATAAGTACGAAAGTTATTCAAATATTGTTCAGGTTTCAACACCTGGTAAACCGAATGATCCAGACAATCCGAATAACAACTTGATCAAACCTCTCAAACACAATCATAATAAGGATGGTGTTATCATTGATGGTAAAACAGTTCTAGCTGGTTCAACGAATTACTATCATATAACCTTGGATTATGATCAGTATAAGGGAATAAAAGCAGATCCATCTACTATTCTAAAAGGATTTGGAGCAATTGATGATTACCCAGAAGAGGCTGTTACGATTAATCAATCGGATATTCGTTATATTGATAGCGAAGGAAAAGAAGTTTCTGGTATCTCAGTGTATCAGTATGATTCTATAGATTCCGTTGATAATGATAAGGTCAAAGCATTTCTTGCTAGTTCTGAAATTAAGCCCAAGGGTGCTTTCCAAGTATTTTTAGTTGATGATCCAGAAGCTTATTTTAACCAATATATTAAGGCAGGAAAATCGGTTACAATTATTAATCCAATGGTAACCAAGGAAGAATTGCGAAATTCAGGAAAATCATTTGAGAATACGGCTTATCAAGTTGATTTCGGTAACGGATATCAAACTGATACAGTTGTAAATAATGTTCCTACTGTTAAACCAAGCAAAAAGAATCTGAACAAGGCAGGTGTAAACATCGATGGGAAACAGGTCTTGGCTGGAACGGTCAATTACTACAAAGTAACTGCAGATTATAGCCAATACAAGGGCATTGAAGCAGATAAAGATCGTATCAGTAAAGGGTTCTATATCGTTGATGATTACCCAGAAGAAGCTGTTACCATCAATCAAGACGGTGTACAAGTGACGGATTCTAAAGGTCAAGTAGTTAAAGGTTTGAAAATGGCTCTTTATGAGAGTCTAGATAAGGCACCATCAGGTGTCCAAGAAGCCTTGAAGTCCAGCAATTTCACTCCTAAAGGAGCGGTTCAAGTATTCGAGGCAGAGAATCCAGAGGAGTTCTACAAGACCTACGTGCAAACTGGAGAAGTTCTGACCATTACCAATCCAATGACTGTCAAGAAGGAATTGGGTCAAACAGGTGGTAAGTATGAGAATACAGCCTATCAGATTGATTTTGGTATGGCTTATGTTACTGAAACTGTAGTCAATAATGTTCCGAAGATTGAACCGAAGAAAGATGTAGTAATTGACCATTTAAGTAAAGAAAGTTTAGATGGAAAAGAGCTTAAGTTGAATCAAACATTTAATTATAAATTAGTTGGTTCCCTGATACCAAAGGATCGCTCAGAGCAATTGTTTGAGTATAAGTTTAGCGATGATTATGATGAGACACATGATGAGTATCAAGGTGTATATCAAGTGTTTGCGACTGTAGATTTTGAAACAAGTGATGGCCAAAAATTCAAAGCTGGTGATGAATTAACTAAGTATACTAGTCAGGTAGTAGACAAAGACAAAGGAAAAGTAGATATTAGCTTTGATGATACTTTCTTGAAGTCGATTTTAGAAACTTCAGCATTTCAAGCAGAAGTATATCTACAAATGACACGTATTCAAGCAGGAACAGTAGAAAATACATATCGTCATACGGTTAATGGTGTGGAAGTTGTATCTAATACGGTTGTGACTCATACTCCAGAAGAAGTCAAACCAGAACAACCAAAGAAAGAAGAACCGAAATCCGAGAAACCAAAAGAAGAAGTTTCAAAAGCGGAATTGCCTAATACTGGTATGAGTAGTTCCAACAATTTAGCTCTTCTTGGAATGGCTATGGGAACAATCGCTTTAGCCTTATCTATGAGAAAAAAGAAGGAAGAATAGGTTAAAAATTTATGAGAAAATGGAAACAGGGTTGTAGCGTAATCTTAGGGCTAACAGTTCTAGGATTTGCGAATTTAGTTGAAGTTGTTACACCGTTTATAGAAACAACAAGGGTTTATGCACAGGAGAATAGTAACGTAAATGGTAATACCCTAACTTTTACGGCTAAGTCTAGAGAAGAAATCATTCATACAACAGAGAAGAAAATAAAGCCCATGGATTTATTGGTGGTGTTAGATTTTTCAGGTTCGAATACAGATAATATCACTAAAATGTTTTCAGATTTGAAGTCATTGGTTTCAACAATGTCTGATGAAGATCAAATTTGGTTGTTTAGTTATGATTTTAACTTACCAGATTCTTATAAAGCTAAAAGGTCTGAAATTGCATCGGGAAAACCGATGAATAAGAAAAATCTTATTAAGTTATTAGAAAATAAGCAACCTGATGCTAATGTGTTTAGAATAATTAATGAGTTTAAAGATTTATTCAAAAAAGAAGGCTGGGATGTAACGGAAGACAGTATCAAGAAAGGTTTTTCAGAAATATACGATAATTATAGCGGAAAAAAGAACTCTTATGTTTCAACAATTCAGTTTACTGATGGATGGGATTACGGCGAAAAAATCGATATTCAATATGCGAACTGGGCTAAAAATCATGCTAAAACATTTTATACAGTTACTTATAATGCCAATGAGCGTAGCTACTCTGTTGAAGCTATGAAGGCGGTAGGTCATAATAATATTTTTATATCTGATGCATCTACGACCGAGTTAGAGAGACAAAAAGCCATTAATGATCAGTTTGCTAAAACAGCTATTGAGGAGATCAAAGAAGAGAAAGTTTCTGTGAAACAAAAAGGAACAGTCTCTATTAGTCCTGAAGCAGACTTGACATTAACTTCAGCAGAACTAGTTGCTCCTAATGGTCAAAAAACTCCTCTAACTATTACCAATAATACTGTTTCTTGGTCAGGTGATTTGGATAATGGTTCTTATACTGTTAATTACACCTTTACTGGTACACCGTCTGTGGAACGTAGTATTCGCAGTTCTGTAACAGTAGATGGTAAAAAAGTAGATGAAAAAATCAATACTCTCAGACCTGAAAAAATTGCTTTTGAAACCAAATATGAAGAGGATTCATCACTGGCTGCTGGTCAAGAGAAAGAAAAGCAAGCTGGTAGTGAAGGTTCGCAATTGCTTTCTCTAAAAGATGGTAAGGTTATTTCAACTACTATTACAAAACCTAAAGTTGATCGCATTGTTCTTAGAGGAAGCAAATCAGCTGTTGCGACTAAGGAACTAGATTACAAAACAACATATGTTGAGGATAAAGAGTCAGAAGCAGGTAAAAAGACAGTTGTTACAAAAGGTAGCAAAGGTCATGAAACAAGCACTGTTACTCATAGCTTTAATGCTGAAACAGGAGAAGTGACCGCAAATGAACCAAAGGTTGAAAAAACTGAATCTGTAGACGAAGTTATTTCTGTGGGAACAAAGCCTGTTGTCACAACTAAAGAGTTGGATTATAAAACAAAATATGTTGAGGATAAGGACTCAGAAGCAGGTAAAAAGACAGTTGTTACAAAAGGTAGCAAAGGTCATGAAACAACCACGATTACCTATAGTTTTAATTCTGAAACAGGAGAAGTGACCGCAAATGAACCAAAGGTTGAAAAAACTGAATCTGTAGACGAAGTTATTTCAGTAGGGACTAAGCCCAAAGTTGAAATTAGGGAAACAGAATTTAAAACTGAAAAACGAGAAAATAAAGATTTAAAGAAAGGTGAAGAAAAAATTATTCAAGCTGGTGTTAAAGGTAGAGAAACAATTACGACAACTTATTATCTTGACCCAGAAACAGGAGATGTAAAAGAAAACAAACCGAGTCTTGAAAAAGTAGATCCTGTAAATGAAATTATCGAAGTAGGAACCCAAGCTGAAAAAGTATTACCTAATACGGGAACTAGTTTATCCAATTTCTTGACTTTGACAGGAATCATTGGAATAGCATTAGGAATCTCAGTAATAACCTATAGGAAATTAAAGAAAAAGTAGTAAAATATAATGTAAAAACAATATAAAAACATTGTTAAGGTTGTCGATTTATGCTATAATAACGGTAAATCGTGGAGGAGTAGAGTTATGAAATTAGGGAGTGATTTTTCCTGGTTATGGGTGGCTATCATTAGGATTTTTACAGCTCCCTTTTATATCGTTCTTTGGTGTATTAATGTTGTGAAATCCACTATTGGTATGTTTATTATGTGGGTTATAGCTAAAATATGTATAACAATCGTATTGATTGGCGGAATGGCAATTATTCACCATCTATTCAATTTTCCAAGCGAAAACATAATTGATAGTATTTTTGGATGGTATACACCGCATATATTAGGAATGCCCCATAATTCACTTATTACTGTAGGTCAAGTAGTTGATGCACCAAAAGAAGGAGGGTTATTTTTCCCACATCCGAATATTGAAGTTCCGGTTATTATTGGTCTTAGTATTCTAGTAGCTACCGTTCGGACAATTTATCGTGAAGAATTTGATGAATTGTAAAAATAGTATTGTGTTTGGCACTGTAGAAATCTCTGCAGTGCCTTTTATTAAAGAAAAAAGAAATTAAAAGAGGTAAAACAAAATGGAAATCATTACAAAAATTATTACTGGTCTAGGCGTAGTTGGAACAATCACAGGTCTTGTCTGGATCTGGAATGGTTCAACTGACTATATCCAAGGAAGAAAGAATAAAGATAAGCAAAGACAAGATGATGGGTCTGATTCTATGATTAATGGTGCATATCTGGCCGTAGCTTCTGCGGGAATTGCATCCGCAATCATTGCAGCACTATCTCAACTAAAATTTTAGGAGTCGCCTATGAATTTAGATATTAGAGAGCTAACAAGCTCTCTTTCTAGTTATAGCTCTGCGACAAATCAAGCTGTAAATATGATGGCTGATGCCGTTAGACCTATTGGGTATATCCTTTTAGGTCTTTTTTTCTGGTTTGAAATGGCATCGTGGTCACAAATGGTCAAGTCGAGAGGGGGAGCGTTAACACAGAAGATTTGGCTAGAAGCCTTAATGAAATATTTATTTGCCTTAATCATGATCTCTGCCTCATCTCAAATTTGTGATGCCATTCTGGAATTACTTAATATTATTGTAAAGGTAATTGCTCATGTAACACCTACTGTTAAAGCAACCATTGATTCTAATATTTCTGGTGGGAAAGGAATATTTGAAAAAACTATCATTACTTTAGTAGGGAAAGCTGTAAGTGGAGTAGCTAACATTATTCTAGGGATTATTGTTTTCTTACGTTACTTGGATTTGTATATGCTTAAAGCCCTAGCTCCATTGTTAGTAGCCTTCTTTATGATGGATTCGTTGCGCTCTGTTACGATTAACTTCCTAAAATACTTTGCAGCCTCTGCCCTTATTGGTGTCATCCTAATTATTGTTTCTGTTGTATATGATTCGATTGTTGCGGCAGATATCCTAAAGGTCACGACTGGTTCCAGTGATTCCTGGGGAACAGCCTTTGCTTCAATTGCCAAGGGGGTTATCTATATCTTTGTAATGGTTGGGTCTAGTCGAAAAGCTAAGCAACTATTAGGAGTGTAACCCATGTTTAGAATAATGGGAATTGATCGATCTTATTTGGTATGAAAGGAAAATAATTGAAAAAAATTGGATCAGAATTTTTAAGAGAATTTGAAACTGAGGACAAGCCAATTCTATTTGGTTTAACTACTAGAATGATTGTTCTATATGTGTGTTTAGTAATAGCTGTCTCGGGGACAATTACTATTTATTTCTTTGGTTTACCTGATTGGTACATTTATCTTTGGGATGCTCTATTTGTTGTTCCTGGAGGAATGTACGGTACGGGAATGACTAAGCGAATGCGGATTAAAGAAAAAATCAATTTCTTTTTCCGAATTCAACAACGAACCTATGAGACAGAACTTGGAAAGGTAGGAATGTATACAAAAGATGAGTTTATTCAAAAGCAAAAGAGAAAAACTAGAAAACGCAGAAAAGAAAAGAATTGAGCGCTTGCGTCGTCAGATGAAACCTACGACACAAAACACCATCAATTATACACTGCTCCATGAAGATGGATTGATGCACATTGCTCGTGAGAAGTACTCTCGTAGCTTTATGCTGGGGGATGCTTCCTACTCTACAGCTCAACAAGATGAAAAAGAGAGCATCATCGATACAACGATGGATGCTCTTAATTCACTGGATGAAGGTAGTAACTATCAACTCTTAGTGATTAACCGTCGAGTATCGGATAACTCCTTACAGAATATCTTGTTTGAAGAAACAAACGATGGCTACGATGACTATCGTGAGGAGCTAAATGAGATGATCAAGGAACGATTTACAACACATGCTAACAACTTCGAGGTACATAAGTATGTGACCATTTCAACGAACGCTGATGATCGAAAGCAGGCTCAGTTGTTACTACAAGATATTGGAGTTTCTTTGGGAACACAATTTCAGGAGTCTGATATTACATTTAAGGAAATGAATGGTTTGGATCGTCTAAAGGTCTTTTCTGAACTATTACGAGGAAATCCGTATGTCAACTTTGATTATAGAGAAATTGCCCTATCTGGGTTATCAACGAAATCATTTATTGCACCAAATCGAATTGAGTTTCAAGAAAAACGGATGATTATTGATGATAGCTGGGCCAAGGTACTCTATGCTCACCGCTATCCTAACTGGATGTCTGATCGTCTTATTCGAGATTTAACAACACTAGGATTTGAACTAGCTATTACTATTCATGCAGAACCATATGAGAATGTTGAAATCTTAGAGAAGATTGACGATGCAGAAACAGATGCTGAAATTGGTAAGCTACGCTCTAAGCGTAAAGCTGCTCAATCTGGTATCTTTGATGATGCGGTCGTTGCTGGTCGTGACCAAGAAATCTCAGAAGCTACCAAGAAGTGGCGAGATGAGATTACTGAGTATGATCAGAAAATCTTCTCTGGTTTGATTGCAGTGTATTTTAAAGCAGATAGTCAGGAGGAACTACAACGTAATGAACAAAAGATTAAGCGTGCTGGCCGGAAGCTAGGGGTAGAATTTGAAGATCTCTATTATTACCAGGAAGAGGCTCTAAATACGATTTTACCTATCGGGGAGTGCTTCGTAAATGTGAAGAAGAATTTCATGAGAAAGATGACTACAGCTAATATTGCTACGCAAGTCCCTTTTACTAACGTGGATTTGAAGTCTGACAGCTCACTTGCTCGCTACTATGGTCAAAATCAATTATCAAACAATATCATTACACTAGACCGAAAACGTGATCTGAATACGGGTTCAGGTGTTGTACTTGGTTCCTCTGGTTCTGGTAAATCTACTACGATTAAAGGTGGAGAAGTCATTCCGACTTTACTGAAATATCCAGAAGATCGAGTAATCATTGTGGATCCCGAAGATGAATATTCTGATATTGGCCGTGCTTTCGGTGCTCAGATGGTGGATATTTCGATTGGATCTAAAACACATATCAATCTCTTAGATCTACCGGATCTAGACCGTTTGGACGATGAGGATGACGATCCAATTGGAGATAAGGCAAACTTGTTGATGGGATTGTTTGAATCTATTCTATCTGAGGTGACAGATGCACAGATTGGGATTATTGACCGGGTAACAGGTGTGACTTATGAGCGTTATTTGACAGAGAATTTCACTCCAACGTTAAAAGAGTGGCACCAGGTATTGAAGGAACAACCAGAGCCAGAAGCTCAAGATTTGGCTTTGGCGGTAGAAACCTATACAACTGGTTCTCAAGATATTTTCGCTCACAATACCAACGTGGATCTCAATCATCGCTTTGTTATCTTTAATCTGAAGAAGTTGTCGCATAAGTTGAAGCCGTTCGCTTTGATGGTTATTCAGGATTATATCTGGAATCAAATTGTAGAGAATCAAGGAAAATGTACTACATGGGTGTACTTTGATGAGATGCAGATTCTGTTTAAGAATAAGGCTCAAGCAGACTTCTTTACTACGTTATATTCACGGATTCGGAAATACGGTGCGATTCCAACAGGAATTACCCAGAACGTTGAAACGTTAGCTGCTGTTGAAGAAGGTCGTAAATTGCTCTCAAACAGTGAGTTCATGATTTTGCTCAAACAAAAACCCCAGGATTTGGCTATCTTAAAAGAGATTGTTAACTTGACTGACAAACAGATTCGCTACTTGGCTCGACCAAAAGCTAAAGGTACTGGCTTAATTGTAGCAGGGCCGGTTGTAGTGCCATTTGAAAATCCAATACCTAAGAATACTAAGTTATATAACTTAGTCGCAACAGACGCTTAGGAGTCTCACTATGGATCGGGAGAAAGGCAGACCAAAAACAATCGGTCATAAGATAGATCAGAAGCTTGAAACAGTACGGAAGAATTACCGCACTGTTCAACAAGATAGTGCTATGCGAATGAAAGAGCTAAAGTCACAATCACGTTCTACGAATCGCATAGTTAAGAGTAGTCATAAACAATTTAGAGCTTCAAGAGCCAAGGTTAAAAAAATCCAAAAAGAGTATAAGAATATCCAGAAACAGGGAAGAGAGCTTCGGAAAGAAGGGAAGGCCATTCGTCCAGAAGATATCAAGAAGCAGGCTTTTCTTAAGCAGGAATTAAATAAGAACAATAAAAAGCAAGCCTTCCTTAAGCAGGAATTAGATAAGGCGAAACTGGAGAAAAAAACTTCTAAAAGAACTTTTAAAGTCGCTCAAGAGGCTAATGGTGGATCACGGAAGAAGAAGTTTCTTCGTGCGGCCAAACAATCTGTAGAACGAGTTGCTAATCAACAGGCTAGTTCTACGGCTCATCAGGATGATACCCTCTCAGATATAGCACGAACTAAGAATCAGTATCAGGATATTCAGATTCAAGGAAAACGTATTAAAACGATTGGGAAATATAGTGGTAAGCTTGGTCAAGGAATGGTTAAATCAAGCTATAGTCTAGGAAATAGGTTTTACAATAAGGCCAATGGGAGAGGCTTCACTCGAACCCCAAGAGAATTTTCTTGGGAAGGGAAGTTATCTCGACAGATACAGGCTTATAGAAATCGCTTAGCCGCTTCTAAGACAGGGAAGGCTGCTAAGAAGGCTAGAAAGATCTATCGTTTTGGATCTAAACCGATTAAAGCTATTATCAAAAATCCGTTTGGTTTTAAGGCTTATCTGATTGCTTTTGGTCTGCTTTTGTTCCTGGCAATTCTTGGCATTGGTAGTTCAGGAATTACCCGTCAAGATGAGTTTGATATGAATGATACCTGGTTGTATCTTTCAAAATTGGATCGTGAAAAATCGAATGATAAGGTAGATTATTGGACAAAAATTGATGATCCACTATTGTACTTGAATTATAAGTATGATGATATTTCAGATAAACTTCGTATAGACGAGAAAAAGTATTTTTCCCAAAATAATCGTGGGAAACTTTACTTAGATACCTTGTGGAAGAATTTGAATGGGGATAAAGATAATCTTAAAACAATGGAAGATCTTTATACTAAAAATGATCTCTACAAGTTGAGTGAGGATGAGTTAGAAGAGTATAAAGAACTCTTAGAAATTGCTCGAGATAGCGGAAAATATATGTTGCTACAAGAGTTAGATAATCCATTTTATACAGAAGATCAGTCTGAATCAGAAGCTCCCCTTCAGATTATCGAGCGTTTTGGTTATAAAACTACGAAGGAAATCTTTAATGGTTCTGTTTTGCAAGCCACAGGTGGTCAAACTCTATTAGCAGTTCTAGATGGGAAAGTCGAGGTAAATGGCAACGATCTAGAAATCAGTGATGATAATTCCAAGTTTCTGTATAAGAACGTAGATACGATTCGTTACAAAACAGGAGACCATGTCAAAGCTGGAGATATCATTGGAAAGGTAGCTTCTGAAGGAAATCAAACGGTCTATTATCAAAAACTAGAACCTGATCGCTCAAATAAGAAAGACAAAGATGGGAATGTTGAAAAGAGTTGGACTTATGTCAATGTCGGTTTTTACTTCCAGCGTGTAGAGTACACACAAGCAACGTCGGTTGTGAGCAATATTGAAACATCTGGAGAGAAAGGAAAACGTGCTAGAGCTTTTGCAGATGCAATCAAAAAAAATATACCAGAAGCAACAGATGAAGGAATTGCAGCCGTTTTGGGAGGATTTGATATTGAGAGTTCCATCACTTTTAAACGCTATGAAACAGACTTTCTAACCAATAATCAGTTCGATAAAGTTGCTAAAGAGCCAACTGCAGAAAATCTAGTTGGTAACTGGGATGCTTTCCAGGCTATGTATCCGAATCTACGTTTAAATAAAGGAGGATACATGGTCAATGGTTTACACTATATCGGGATTGGGATTGGTCAATTTACTGGCCCCCGTGCTCTTGCATTGTGGAATTTTGCAAAAGATATGAATGGAGATATTTGGTCTGCGGAAGTTCAAACTAAATTCCTATTAGAAGCAGATGGTCCACTTAGACGAGAAGCTTTTAAAAGAATTGTAACCTCAACAGGTTCCGTAGAAGCTCTTGCGGAGGACTTCTTGAATTCTTGGTTGGGAGTACCAGGTAATAAGCTTCTAGAGCGTCAAACTGCAGCTCGTCAATGGCTAAATTTCTTAAAAAATAAAGGAGGAGGTTCGACAGGAGTTTCGAGCCAACAAGTTCCAGCGGAGTATAAAGACAAACTTCCGTATGGACTCCCTACCGATCAAGCAATTCTAGAGGGTCAAGGTTATCCAGGTAATGCCTATGCACTAGGAAATTGTACTTGGTATGTCTATAATCGCTTTGCTCAAATTGGAGTTGGCATTCATCCCTATCTAGGAAATGCCAATCAGTGGGTTGATAGTGGCCAAGCGCAAGGATATGATATCTCAACGACTCCTAAACCAGGTTCTGCAGCTGTATTCATGAATGGTGTAGCTGGAGCATCGCCAATCTATGGTCACGTTGGATTCTGTGAGTACGTTAATAGTGATGGTAGCTTCTTAATGTCAGAAATGAACTTTGGTGGTTTATATGTATCAAGTTGGCGTACCTTGAAACCACAATCAGGTATCTATTTTGTTACCCCTAAATAAGAAAGGAAAAGAATGTATAATCAAAAGTTAATCAAAATGGTAAAGGGACTCTTTATGGGATTCATTGCCGTTTTATGTATTGTATTGGGTTATTCTATTGCTCAAGTACAACAGAATTTGAGACAGAATAGTCAAGTTCAGGAAGAGGCGAAGCAAAAACCAGAAGAGAAACAACAGGAACAACTCTCTCTTACTGAACAGCAGGTCGAAGATTTTCTAATTGCTTACTATACCAAGAAGGATTTAGAAGAGAATCGTCCACGATATAAGCCTTTTATGACTGATTCTATGTATCAGGAAACTGTTCAAGAAGAACAAAAGCCAGTTAACCAGACCTATAAGGGGTATGTAGTTGACCAATCTTATGAATCAGGCTCTATCTATATTGATAAAACACATAAAGTTGCGTTAGCTCAGATTCAATATACTAGTACCACCTTAACAGAGAAAGATAATAGAGCTTCTAAGGGGCTTACTGGTAGCACTAAGGCGACAATTCGGTTGACCTATGTAGAAAAATCAGGGAAACTATTGATCAATAAAATAGAGCCTATTGTATTGACTGAAGCTAGAGGGCAAAGTATAGGAACCTATTCAGATACTAGCAGTTCAAGCTCGACTCCAGTTTCATCTACATCAACGGCAACACCGACATCTTCTGAACCAACAACCGCAACTAGTAGTAACCAATAAGGGGAATGGAATGAATAAAAAAATTGAACAACTTGAAGGCAAGCTTGAAAAAGTTAGGAAAGATAAAGAAAAAGCGCAACGACAAAAAGAAGAAGTAGATAAAAAAATCAAGAATTACATAAATCAAGAAAAAGATTTTGAAGCGCAGCTTTTTGTTGCTCTATCAGAAGAAAGTGGCTTATCCTACCAGGAAATGAAGGAACTAATTCTTCCAGCGCAATCAAGTAACCAAGGAGTGAACCATGTATAAAATTATCAATCAACTGACTAATCAGGAGGAAACATTTGAGCACCGAGATGAGTTGTTATCAAGGCTAGAAATTATCAACGAGAGAATGAAGAGTAATAGAATAACCGGAAGCTATTGGCTTTATTCTCTCAATTCTGAAGGTGAAATCCTACAAGAAGAAAGACTTGAAATACCTTTTGTTGGTATCATTGATCAGTTGTTGGAAAATTTTGGTATGAGTGTTGGGAAGAAAAAGAAAGGTTTTCTTCATTTTCTAGCAAAACATAAAGAAAAGAAGTCTACACAAGGTATACCAGAACCCCTTCCTCAACCCGAATTCCAATCAGCACCAGATCCTGAACCGGAAGATCTAACGGTAAAGAAAGAGGCGAATATGGCTCGTCAAAGAATTGCTGAGCTAGTTTCTCAGAAGCCTCAAGATGAGGTTAGAGAGGAAGTGCCTTTGGAAGATAAAATTACCTATTCTTCTAGTGAATGGACTACAGATCATTTCAGTAGATTAGATGAAAATGAGGAAGAACGAGTAGAACCTTCACAAGATGAAAATACACAGAATGCAGCTACAGAAGCTGTAGCACCGGTTGTTGAAACATTTATTCAGAAAGAAAATAAACCGATTCCTGATCAAAAGATTGAATCTTCTTTCTCTCTGTCTCATGCGACTACAGTAAATTTACCTTCAGAGGTTATTGATAGCTTTGAGGCTCAGACGGTTACTTATAAGCAATCTATTAAAAATAAAATCAAATCTAACGAAGATTTTATCAAGGAAGCAAATGAGGAAATTGCTCAGTGCCAAAATAGGATCGATGAGTTGGAACAACAGATTCTTGCGAAAGACTCTCAAACTACTCAATTGAAGGATCTTTATTTCAAAATTGAAGAGGTGAGCTAAAATGGAACAAGAACAAGTGGTAGCCCAATTAGGACGGGCAACTCTTGTGACAGGAGAAGTCATCTTAAAGGGACTCTTCTTGGTGAGCTCTAAAGCAGTCGAAATGTATCAAGCCAGGGGGGAGAATGTCCTCTTTACTGGTGAGACAGACTGGAATAAATTCATGGCAACAGCAGATGCTAAAGAAGTCCAGCAATTACTACATAATGAAGTCAATCTCGAGGCAGTTCGAAAAGAACTGGGCCAATACGGGATTGGCTTTTCTTTTTATACTCATCCAGATGGAAAGACAACTCTTGCTTTTAATGCAAAAGATAAAGGTGTTGTCGAACAAGCCTTTAAGGATGTCCTAGAAGGCATCACAAGAGATCCTAAAGGATTCAATGAGCGAAACCTTAAAAATGGGAAAACAACTTCTTTTGAGGAGAAATTGCAACATTTCAAAGCAGTTGAACAAGAGAAAATCAATTCCCTCCAGGTAAACATTCATACCAAGGAGTTTGTTCTTCCGGAAAATATCGAACCACAGATTGGAGGGAAAATGAAGTGATTACAGAAAAAAAGAAACGGAGACTTAGACCGTATTTGTTGTTAGGATTAGGCCTATTTTATCTCTTTCATTGGCTCTTGAAACTGTGGCTATTAGCACCAGATACCGATTCAGTAACGGATGTATTTGGATTGGGAAAGTTTAACTGGATGAGCGACCATCTAAGCGATAAATCTTGGCTTGATTTTCAATTTACTCCAGCTTCGTTATTAATTGGTATGGGTGGATTTTTGATCGCTTTTCTACTGTATTTAAGAGTATCTGATACAGGGACTTACCGTTATGGAGAAGAACATGGATCAGCTCGTTTTGCGACAAGAGAAGAGTTGATGAGATTCCGAGATGAAGAGCCTGAAAAGAATATGATTTTCACTCAAAATAGCCAGATGGGACTATTTAACAACCGATTGAGCTTTGAAAATCAAATCAATAAAAATATTTTGGTGTATGGTGGTACAGGGGATTCAAAGACACGTAGTGCTGTAAAACCGAATATATTACAAGCTAACTCTAGTTTTGTAACCACAGATACTAAAGGAATTTTGATTCATGAAACAGGGAAATCACTTGTAGAAAAAGGTTACAAGATGAAGATTTTTGATCTGATTACTTTCTTGGATTCAGATGGCTTCAACGTTTTTAAATATATTCATAATGAAATGGATATAGATCGAGTGGCTGAAGCGATCACGGAATCGCTTAACAAAAATGGCCATGAGGGTGATCCTTTTTGGCCAGCAGCCAATAAACTCTTGATGCGTTCTCTAATTGGTTATCTTTATTTTGATGGTCAGATCGATCACTATCTGCCTAATTTAGGGCAGGTTACAGATATGATTCGAGAATTAAGACGAAATCATCCAGAAGCGGAAAGCCCGGTTGAATTGATGTTTGAAGACCTGGAGAGAAGGAGCCCAGGGAATTATGCCTGCAGGCAGTGGGAACTATTCAATAAAAACTTTGATGGACAGACACGTGCTTCTGTCTATGCTATTTTTGCGACTACATTCTCAGTATTTGATCATGAACAGCTGAGAAAGATTATTGAAAAAGATACGCTGGAAATTGAAAAATGGAATATTGAGAAAACAGCGGTTTTTATCCATATTCCAGAGGTAGATCCAGCTTATCAATTCTTATCGGCTCTTCTTTTTAGTACCATTTTTGATGTGCTAATAAAAACTGCAGATGCAGTTATATTAGGTGAACATCCAACAAAGACCAGAGAAGACTTATTGCATCTACAGGTGTGGGCAGATGAGTTTGGTCAGATTGGGAAGATTCCTAATTTACCACCAATAATCTCTGTTATTCGTTCTCGAGAGATTTCTATCAAGATGATGGTGCAATCTCAAAGTCAGATCGAAGTATTGTACGGTAAAGAAAATACGAAGACGATTATTAATAACTGTGGTGCTATTCTTTATTTAGGTTCCAATGACTTAGATACGCTTAAGTATCTATCTGAGCGATCAGGGAAGCAAACTTTGAATGATCAGAATTATAGTGAGAGCAGAGGAAGAAATGCCAGCAGTTCTAAGCAGAACTCCAAAATTGGTCGAGAACTGTTGACACCGCATGAGGTTGCTACGATTGGAACAACAGAAGCCCTGCTCTTCCTATCCAAACAAAATGTTTTTCGAGATCAAAAATTTAATCTGGACACGCATCCAAGAGCCTACCTCTTAAGTAATGGTCCGAACGATGATAACTGGTATCGTTACAAGCGATATCTAAGCGATATTGATGAGTGGAAAGACCAGGTTGGGGAAGAAAATGTTATTCATATTGGGATTAAGGAAGTCGAGGAAGTTCCTCTCAAAGTGAGTTAGAAAGGATAAAGAATGAATACACTACCACAAAAACAATTTAAACGAATGAAGCGTGAAGTTGAGGAAGAAACTGCTCGAGGGATTGGTTATTTTGAGGGGATTTTAGAACATATCCCTTCTTACCCCCTATCTGAAGCAGTAAAAGAGTTGACTTTATCTGGCTGGATTACTCCTCATACAGATGTCATCGATGTCCAGAATATGATTGTTACAGAATCTATAAAATGGATGAACTATCAGGATTTCAAAGAAGTTGCTCCCTACTTGTTTTCTTATCCTCGAGAACAACGAGAGAAAGATTTATTGGTTCAACCAGTGAAGATCTCCAAAGAGTATTTTGAGGAATTACAAGCCAATGCAGAAGAATTATTTCACTTGAAACAAGACTTGCTTCAGATGAATAATCAATTAGATGCTAAGATTCAGGAATTGGAGATGGATCAGCTCCCAAATGGGGATCAGGTTATTGGAGTTGATCTAGAAGCTGAGGAGGTATTGTTACTACGAACTCCAGAAAATGCTCAGGTTGAGGAATGGGAGGTTCGTAAAGATGGCTTGATTACTGATTATCGTTCAACTCTTTCAGAATATGCTCAAATTGTAGATACTTTGCTTGAAATGGAGAATCCTGAGATTGATATGATTCTCTACGAAGAAGTAATCAACTATTCTAAGAAAACTTGGCCTGATTCAGAACCAATTCAACTTCCAGAAAATATCAAGGAACTGTTGAATCAAGAGGGCAAACTTGATCCCTCATACTATCAAATAACTCAGTTTGAAACATTAAGACAAGCCTATATCTATGGAATGATTTCACCTAGTTTTCAGGAACATTTCCCTCATTATTCAGACTTTGTTAGGAACTATGTAGAAGATAGAGAACAATATGAGTTTTTCAACTATCGTACAGAAGCCATCTCACTAGCTCAGGAAATTCTAGTACCACGTTTAGGAGAAATTAACCAGATTTTAGGCACGAATGATCAGGAATTAATCGTTCAAGAGGTCATTGGTTATTCTCAAGGTGAAAGCTGGGAACTAGCTTATTTAAGGGATACAAAGACGGAAGATAGAGAATCCGTTCGGTTCTATCTTGAAAGTGAGATTGGAGCTTGGTATAAGGGAAGTTTGACAGAGTTGGCTGTTATCCGCTTTGATGATATTGATCTAGAGAAAGGATTTAATGGTCATCAGGAAGCAGTCTATCATATCGATGAGGACTTGTTAGTTCATGATAAGCTAAAACAAGTCCAACTTCATATTCCTGATTTAAACCGTTTTGTAGAGGCGGAAGAACTTGAGAGAGAACAGACACAAGATATTGTAGCAGAAAAAGAAGGGCAAGAATTGTCATTGTAGGGAGGTAACAGATGGCATTAAGCAAAGAAGAAGCCAAAAGATTATCTATTATTTCTGTTGCAGAGCAACTAGGTATAGAGTTAAAGCGTACAGGAAGCTATAGTTATATCTGGACAGAGCACGATTCATTTGTAATTGATACAAGGAAAAATGAATTTCACTGGAATTCAAGAACTGAATTTGGAGATGTCATTCAGTTAGTTCAATCCATAAAAGGAGTTTCTTACAAAGAAGCGATGCATTTTTTGGAAACTGGAGAATTTAAACAAGTTAATTCAGAAGCTCAGATGGCTCCAAAAGAGCCATTTTACTATAATTTGGAAAGATATGAGAATCAGGATTTTAGCGCCTCTAGAAGTTATTTAAATGCACAGAGAGGCCTTTCAGAAGATACGATTAATTTCTTTATTAGCCAGGGGAGTATGGCGGAGGCAACCCGAAAAAAAGGAGACTATTTCGAGCCTGTGATTGTCTTTAAATATAAAGACAACACGGGCTTTTTAGCTGGCGCTAGTCTCCAGGGAATAGTAGAGAATCGAGTGCACTATCCAGAACGTGGTCGCTTAAAACAAATTATGAGAAATTCAGACGGCCAACTAGGATTTTCAATTGATATTGGTATCCCTAAACGTTTGGTATTTGCGGAAGCTCCAATCGATCTGATGAGCTACTATGATCTTCATAAGGATGCGCTTCAGGATGTTCGCTTAGTAGCTATGGATGGTGTCAAAGAGGGCGTTATTAGCCGACGTTTTATGGAATTGTATGCAGAGATAAATGATAAATCCTATCAAGTCAATCAGAATACTGGGAAAGCTCTAGAAGTAGTCGCTAGAACAACGAACTATTTTAAAGATGGCCAGCATCAGGATATGATTACGCTTGCTGTAGATAATGATGCAGCTGGTCATAATTTTATCACTCGATTGCAGGAGAAGGGGATTCCAGTACAGATTGCGATTCCCCCTATTATTCGGGCAGACCAGGAGAAGGAAGATTGGAATGATTTCCTGAAGAGTGAGAAGGAAGCACCTAAGGATTTGGCGCACGTTTACATAGCAGATGAAAAGTCCTGGCATTACCAGGGCTTTTTTGAGAAGGAAATAGCTCTTGCAAAAGCGCAAGAGCTAACTGCGGATGATGTAAAAGCCTTTGTGTCAGATAGGCAATTGACAAGGGAAGAAGTGCGTCAAGAATATCAAACAATTATTAATCAAGAGAGAGGGAGAAAAAATAGTATGTCGAAATTGCATGAGAATAGCAGTGAACATGAAGATGATTTAGTAAACAATCCTCAACAAGCTGATAGAATCCCTGTTCAACCGGAAACACAGGCTATAATTGATTCTGGAGATGTCAAACAATGGGCTAAACATCCCCATATCTACTTCGTAAAAGGGCTACGTCAAGTAGCTTTAGAACTGACAGAAGAAGGAAAATTTGAACAATCATCTCAGTATTTCCCTAATACTGATGAGGAAAAAGAGGTGGTAAATAAGTTACTGTCCAAACAAAAAAAGCAAAATAAAGTAGTTCTAGAAGATAATCAGAGTTCTGTATTGAACATAGATACTAGCAATTTATCTCCAGAAGATGTGGAATGGCTGAAACAGAACTGGGATAATATCAGCTTTTCAGTAGAGAGTAAAAAACAGATGGTTATTGATTCAGATAAAACAGTGACCTTTGAAAAACCTTCCGATCCTGTTGGATATACTTTTGAAGTGCAGGAACAAATTCAGAGCACAGAAAAAGCTCCTGAGAGTTCTCAGGAGCAAATGAATGATAGGACCAGTGGTGGCACGGGTTCTTTACAGCCTAAAGCTGAAGGCAGTACCTCACCTGTACTTGAAACAAGTACCTTTGAGCAAACTGTTACCAGTCACCCGACATCATCCTATCCTTACTTACAGTTTAGCACAAATTATGATAAAGTGCAACGGAGAATAGCGAATTATCATCCGATTACACCAGCAGATTTAAGACGATTAAATCAATATGCACCGTCTATCCAAAGTACAGCGTTCTGGTATTTAAATGAACTGGCTGACAGTAAGGTCAGCTTTCTTTATGCGGATCATGGAGAGGAGAATGTGCTTCAGGTGACTTTTCAAAAGGATAACTTTATCCATCTTTCAGGGATCAGACCTTTTGAAAAGGGAAAGGGAGCAGCAAATTTCCTAGATGATATTGCAAATGGTCAGGGGAATTATGACGGTATGTTGATTAGTAATGCAATAAAGGATAAATTACAGGTTCTTCCTATGTTGCGAGATATTTTAGATCCACATTCTTTTGTTTTAGATGATTTGAGCAGTGTTGAAAAGCTTCACAATCTCAATATGAGTGAAGCTATTAAAGCAAAAGATGAAGATTTCTTACTACTGTTTAAAGATATTGGAGATGAAAAAATTCCAGCCTCTCTTATGAAACTCAAGGGAGAGCTTGGAACTAACGTTAAATTGTTGGATGAAAAGATCATTCTCGGTGTCTTTAGAGAAAGAGATGGTCATATTGAGCAACTGTCAATTAATGAAGAATATGTTAAAGATGGTGGCGAGAAAATGTTATCTGTCTTAAAAAATAAGCAGTATGAAGAAGTTTCTAAAGAAATTGAACAAACAACTCCAGACAACGAACTGAATAATCCTCTAGTTGATTCGGCTACGTTTACTCAAGTCTTAGATACTGTCTATAATTTGGGTGTGCCAGGTGACATCTCAAAAACTCCAGAAGAATTTCATCAAGCATGGAATCAGTATCTTAGCTATGCGAAGCAGCATAATGATAAATTTGATCAGATTGTTGTTGCAGCTGAAGAAGATCATCTCCTAGATACAAATTCAGATTTTTATAAAGAATGGGAACAAGATCATATCTATAAGAAGAACTACCATGTACGCCTTCAATGGACTGAGGAGCGCCCAGATGGGCCTAGATTGCCCTTTAAAGAAACTGAGCTGATATCTTATCAAGATTTCGCAAGAGAACTTTACAAGGCCAATCAGAGCTTCTATTCGTTGCATCAGGAAGGGCTAAAACAAATGATTGATGGTCATTCAGAAGGCTACATCTCTCCAAATAAGATTCAGTTTGGTATCTATGCTCCTGATGGTGAACTGATTCAGGATAGCATTCGTTACAATATCGGTGAGGAGATTAACCCAATCGCTCATAAAGAAAGACTTAGTACACGAGAAATGAGAGAGCATCCAGAGCTGATGAAGATAGATGGGGCATTATTCAATCAGTATCATATGGAGAGATTGGCAAGTGAACTAGATATTTCTCAGTTCAGTTACGCTTTGGAAGATACTCCTTATGCTGATCAACTTTTATCCCAAGTACCTTATGGAGTGTTAGAAAACAGCCCGATTGGTTTTTCGGATAGTAGTCATGATAGTCGTCTAGGATTTATTTCTTTTGATGGAATGGATAGTGTTGAAATCGAAAATCTATCTGCTTGGTTTGAGAAGTTGGGAGTTAAGGATTCTCCAATAGAACAAGTAGCTCTTGTAGAAAAATGGCAAAATGAAATTAAAGAATTATCGGAAAAAGTTGAACAAACCATTGTCAACGCTCAAGATGAATTTGAAAAAACACAAGTCAAGAATTCGCAGGAGACACTAGATAATCCATACGAAAAAATTTATCAGTATAACCGAAAAGATGAGAGAGATCGTGATTTGGATGGTGATGGTATTTCCAATTCTGATGAGATGTTGCAGGGAACAGATCCTTACAATGCTGCTTCTAACCTTCATAAAAAGCAGGAAGATCGAGAAAGAATGATAGATGCTGAAGCGGAAACTGGAGCGATTATTACCGAAACAATTGCTGCTAAAAGTTCAGAACAAACCATTTCCCAGTTGGTTGCAAATAAAGATACAAAAGCTTTAGCTGAACACTTGAAAGAGGGAATGAAGAACTATTTGGATTCCGAACAGTTTAAATCATTCTTGGATACGATGAGTAAGTTCCACAACTACTCACTCAACAATATCCATTTTCTGAAGATGCAGAATCCTAATGTTTCCCAAGTTGCAAGTTTTAATAAATGGAAAACAGATTTTGACAGAACAGTTAAAAAGGGTTCAAAAGCTCTGAAGATTTGGGTTCCGTATCAAGTGAAAACTAAAATTTCTGCTAATCAAAATGAGTTGAGTTTTTCTCCATCTGAAAATAAAATGGAGGAGAAGGAAGTCACAGTTACTCGATTCAAGTTAGGAAATGTTTTTGATGTTTCTCAAACAGAAGGAAAAGAATTGCCAAAAGCAATTCATGAATTGACTGGAGATGTTAAAGATTATGAAGATTTGTACCGAGCAGCCAAAGCTGTTTCAATGGATAATCAGGTTTCAATCAGTTTTGAAGAAATTAACAGAGAGAGCACAAATGGTTATTACTCTCCAGATGAAAATCGAATTGTCATTTCAAAAGGATTAAAGGGTCAAGAACAGATTCTAAAAACCATTTTTCATGAAATGGCTCACTCAGATTTACACAGAGGAACGAATGCCCAATATGGGGACGACCAATATCGTAAGCAAGAATTACAAGCTGAAAGTGTTGCTTATGTCGTAGCTAATCATTTTGGTTTTGATACGAGTAGTTATAGTTTTGGATATTTAGCTATCTGGGCAAAAGATAAAAATGGTTTTGAAGATATGGTTGAACAACTGCAGATTGTTCAAAAGGAAGCAAAAAGTTTGATTGATCGGATGGATGCTAAGTTAGAACTGGTGAAAAATAAAAGCGTAAAGAAAGATAAATTTGCAGATAAACTTCGACAGGCAAAAGAAAAATCTGAGCAGTTAGGTAGTCAAAAGGCGGAGGCTGTAAAGCAGGTGGAAGAAAAAAAGTCCCTGAGCAGCCCTCAATAATGGAAGCATTAACTCGTCGAAAGAAAAACAAAAAAGGAGAAACAGAAGATGATTGAAAATCTAAGACAAGAAACTTTTGATATTTTGATGGAGATATTTTTTGAGGATGAGGCTACAGATTCGCCAAAATTGAATGAAGTTAACCAGCACATTTCACGTAAAGAATGCCTCTACATTCTTCGTAGGGATATGCGAATTAAAACAACATATGAACTAGAAGAAGTAGAAATGTATCCTGTCGCACTTAAAGAAATCGAAGAAATGAGTGACGAAAGATTTGAGGCACTTAGAGATGAAATCTTAAAAATGAAATTAATTGATGGGATGGATTTTCTCTTGGAAACTTTAAAAGTTTAATCAAACTTTTCTCCTCGAAATAAATAAATTCCTGCTTGCAGGGATTAGGGGATTGGGGATTTCCCCAAAAATTTAAAAAGTCAAGAATAGTCAGGGATGACCCCCTGACTAACTTTGACCTTTTTAAAAACAGCATTTGGGTACCCAAGTGCTATGCTTGCCAGAAGAAAAGAGGCTTAGCCCCTCAATCAAGAAACAGCAGAACAGAGGTGATGATTTTTGAAAAATGGAGAAAAACGAAAACGGATGATTCAGAAAAAAATCCGTTTGACGGAGGAGGAAGCTCGGTTTATTTCAACTAAAGTTGCAGAATCTGGAATGACAAATTTTAATGCCTTTGCTCGAATCATGTTGATTATGGGCGAGGTCAAAATTTTAAATTTTGAAGAATTGAGAGAACTGCGTAAGGAAATAAATCGAATAGGAGTCAATATAAATCAGGTCGCAAAAAAGGTAAACGAAGATGATCAAGTTAGCCTCAATGAATTAAGTCAGATTCTTGAATTGCAAAAACATTTGAAAGATACAGTCAGCCAGTTTATCCAAAAACAAGAAAATCAAACAAAGGAACAAGAGCGATGGTTGTAACAAAAGTTCTTCAGATAAAAGGAGTGGCATCTCTAGGAAGATCTACAAAATATATTGAGGACGAAGCAAAGACGGTCGAGATGATAGACCTAAAAAGTCTGACAAATGCTTTGCGCTATATTGAGAATCCCTCAAAAACAAGTTTACTGGAGAATGATGAAGTAGAGTTTCCGGCAGTAGTTAAAGATGGTCGAGTAGTCAAGCAACTTGTATCTACTTATGGAATTACAGATGCGAGTACAGCAACAGAAGAATTTCTTTTGACAAAAAAGAATGCGGCTCAACGGGCAGGAACAAAAGAATTAAATGATATTCAAAATCCGAATCGAGTTTTAGCACATCACATCATTCAATCATTTTCTCCTGAAGATGATTTAACTCCTCAAGAAATTCATGAGATTGGTCGTAAAACAGTTTTAGAATTAACTGGAGGTCAACATGAATTTGTCATTGCTACACACATGGATAAGGGGCACATCCACAATCACATCATTTTCAATTCAACTAATTCTGTCACTTTAAACAAATTTCGTTGGCAGAGAGGCACCAAAAAAAGTTTAGAGAAGATTTCAGACAAGTATGCGGATTTAGCTGGAGCTAAAATCCTCAAAGAGAGATTATGGACTAATCGAAAAACCTATCATGCCTATCGACAAAAAAACTCTTTTCGTTATGAGATCAAATCACGCATAGATTTTCTTTTGAAACACTCAACCTCTTTACAGGATTTTAAGATCAAGGCACGAGCTTTAAATCTAGTGGTTGATACTTCAGGAAAGGAAATAAAGTATCGTTTGGCTGATCGAGATCAAACTAGAAATATTCGGGATCGCACATTATCAAAAAAAGGAAATTATTCTTTAGAGAAAATTTCTGAGAGAGTGATTGCCAACGAGTTGACTTTTTCAGTCAATGAAATAAAATCCGAATATGAAAAAATGGTAGCAGAACGAGAAGATGATTTTGAAATGAGAATCACGGTTGAAGAATGGCAGGTGATGGAAGAAACAAAAAATGGGATCTATCTTGAAATGGAATTTGGGATTAGAAATAAGGGAACCATTCTTATTCCAGCTCATCAAATTGAAAAATTAGAAGGTGGATCTTATGAAATTTTTATCAGAAAAAATAATTTCTACTATTTTGTTAATCCTGAACACGCTGATAAGAATCGGTATATGAAGGGAGAAACAGTCGCTTCTCAGTTGTCGTATGATAACGGAGAAATGATTGTCCGTAAAAATCCGAAAATCTCCAGTTTGGATCAGCTTGTTCGTGAATATAATTATCTATCTGCTCATGGAGTGACAGAAGGACAGCAATTTGATGAATTGTTAAATTGTTTTGAAGAGGAACTGGAAGAAGTAGATAACTTGCTTGATAAATTAGATCAACGCTTGGGTGAGCTTAATAAAATTCAGTCTGCGTTTCTTGCATTGGAATCAAGCGATCCTCAGGAAGTGAAACTAGCTATTGATATTTTGAAAGACTTGAGAGTAGATCCTAGCACTCGCAAAGCTGAGATTGATAAACTTGTTAAGGAGGTTACCTTTGAGCGTCAGGCTTTGTATCAACGAGTAGAATCAATTACAAAAGATTATAAGCTACATCAAGACATTGAGAAAAATGTGGAGCAGCGTAAGGATAGAGAAACTTCATTGTAAAAAAATAATTATAAATATAATTATAAACATATTGACAAATATAATTATAATGGTATAATAGAAATATAGAAAAATGGATGGAGAAATAGGATGAAGATTATCACATTTGCCGCTATCAAAGGCGGTGTTGGGAAAACGACTTTAACATTTAATTATGGGGAATGGTTGGCTAAGAAAGGTCATAAGGTTCTCTTTATAGACTTAGACCATCAGTGCAATTTGACTCAGTGTTACAATATCTATGAGAGTAAGAATACAATTGCCAATGCTTTTAAAGGAGGCGATGTGGATATTAAGCAAGTCAAGGAAAATATCAGTCTAATTCCAGGTTCAGTTCAGCTTGATACGGTGGAACGAGATCTGGAGAACAGCGATAAGAAAAATATGTTACTTTATCTTTGGCTAGAGGATAACTACGAAAAGAAAAAGTTGGATCAGTTTGACTATATCTTGATTGATTGTAGACCAGACTTTGCGACAGCTACTAAAAATGCTGTTGCGGTCAGTCATGCTATTATTAGTCCCTTGACTCCTTCAGAGTTTGGTTATAATGCCAAATTCAATCTATCAACTCGGTTAGAAGCATTCAGAAAGGATGTAATTGACTATCGTACAAGAGAATCATACATTACTGCTGAGTTATATTTCTTAGCAAATATGATCCGACCAAACTATGGGTCATCAAGAGAGTTACTGGAAGCCCTAGGACTTGAAGCTAAAGAAAAGGGAACAGATAACCTTCTAGGAATTGTGCCAGCAAAAGAGTTATTCAATCATTCCACGATTGATAAAATCTCTATCGCAGATATGGAGAAGAATCCTGAGCATTATCAAAAACACAAAAAATTTTTCACTGAGCTCGAGCAGACTTTTTCAAAAATTTATGATACAATATAATTATATTTATAAACACAAATACAATTATAAACATAATTAGAAGGAGATTGTTATGGCATTTACACCAAAAGAAAAAGAGATTTCGCAGATTATTGAAGCAACTCATCAACCTGAACAGCTTCCAGATATGGATAGTTTTGAAAGTTTTGAACGTAAGAAGCAATTCCAGTTTACTTTGAAGCCAAGTAATCGGAAAAAGTTAGATCAAGTTGCAAAAGCGGCTGGTGCAAAGTCTACATCAGATTACCTTGATAAACTAATTGAAAGACTATCGATATAAATATGTTTATATTTATATTTATATTCAAACAACCTTCCCTTATTGGGAAGGCTTTTATTTTTACCTTGAAATAGAAACAGTTGTATTTCTGATACTCAATTAAATCATTTTGGTATTTTGTAGCGATAAATAAGGTATTTGTTTTAATTTAAAGAAACAGCCTATTTTATTCTTGGAACAAAAATAAATTTGATGACTTGTTTTAAAAATCATACAATTTTTATAAGAATTGAAAGGGAAATGAAAAATTGTATGAAACAATTTGATGAATTGAGATTTAGTAGTCAGGAACAAGAAAAGACAAAACAAAATTTTTTACAGCATATTGCACAGTATGATGAGTCGATAAGCTCTAGTATGAGATCTAAAGGATATCGTTGTAAAAATCAGTCTGAACGTACAGTAGCTTTTACATTTGGAGAAGTGACCTTTTCTAGAAAACGTTGGTATAAGAATGGTGAATGTAGAATACCAGTTGATGAAATGTTAGGCTTAGAAAAGAATGTACGTCATTCACAGGAACTATTGTATCAAGCTGCGGTTCTAGCTACAAAACTACCCTATCGTCAGGTGGGAGAGACAATTGAGATGGTGTATAATGTAACTGTCACTAAAGATACCGTCAATAAGGTTGTCAAATTAGCCAATCAATTACTAGAAGAAAAGGATGATTATCGATTTTTTAAAGAAGAGAAGAAGATTAAAAAAATTAAAGCAAATATCATCTACATAGAGGGAGATGGTGTATATGTGAAAACATCTGAAGATGGTTCTGAAAAAAAGAATATGGATTTATCACATTTTGTAGTTCATACAGGTTCAAAACAGATTGGTCCAAATCGTTTTGAGCTAGAAAATAAAAAAGAGCTTATCCGATTAGATAATCGCTCAGCTCGTAGAGAATTGTTGGATTTATTGGAAAATGAATATGAAATTACAAATGAGACTGTACTAGTTACCAATTCTGACTGTGGCAAGGGTTATACACCACATGTATTTACTGAAATTGCGAAATCATTTAATGTTAAGAGACATGAGCATTTTTGGGACGAATATCACTTGAATAAAGAAATCAAAGAATTTACAAAGTCTTATCCAATAGAATTGAGAGAAGACTTGTTTCAGGCCGTTAAAGAGCATAATAAGAAATTATTAAGGCGTACATTAGATACTATAGAGTCATTGGTTAGTAGTGAAGAGGGAGAGGAAAAATTTGAATATTATTCGAGTAGGTTAATGAGGAATTTTCAGTATACGAAACCAGCGGAGATGAGAGGACTTTCAAAGGCAGGTATTGGGATTATGGAGAGTCAGCATAGAAAAATAACGTATAGAATGAAGCATAGAGGAATGTATTGGACAAGTGAAGGTGGGATAGCCGTAGCGAATATGATATTGTTAGAGCGTGAAGGAAAATTAAGAGATTTATTTTTTGGAGAATGGAAGGAGATCTATGATAAGTATACGTCATTGGATCATATCAGTGCGGATAGTGTTCGTCCTAAAAATGAGTCTAAAGATTATAAACTCCCCCGTTTACATGAAAGTATAGAAAAGATATTTAAGATGAAATAATTTTAGTGAAAATGCAAATATAAATAAGCAAAAATTTCTAGAGAAATTTGGGCTTTTTTGGCGTGGAATAATTGACATTTATCCTGATTTTGGTATAATGGGAATATAAAAAACAACGAAAAAAGGAGTTGGAAATGAGCCTCCAACTCCGCAGAGTAACACAAACCACACTTGTATTACTCAGTCAACTAAAATGATAGCATAAGAAGAAATCATTGTCAAGGGCTGAGCATACAAAAATGTTTAGCCCTTTCGTGTATCTGCATTTATTTATATGGAATTTTGGAGTTTCTCAAAAATCACGACACATACCTTCAAGGTCAAATCCTTGCAGGTTGGCTTGATTTGTGTTATACTTGTAACAAGAATATGAGAAAGAGAGGCGGGGAAATATCTTCGCCTCTTGCTTATGAGGAGGTGGACGCAATCGCAACAATCGTAGAATTAGTCAGAGAAGTTGTAGAACCTGTCATAGAAGCACCTTTCGAACTCGTGGATATCGAGTATGGAAAGATTGGCAGTGACATGATTCTCAGTATTTTTGTAGATAAACCTGAAGGAATTACCTTGAACGACACGGCAGACTTGACAGAAATTATCAGTCCTGTCCTAGATACCATCAAGCCAGATCCCTTCCCAGAACAATATTTCCTAGAAATTACCAGTCCAGGTTTGGAACGTCCTTTGAAAACCAAGGATGCCGTTGCTGGAGCGGTTGGGAAATACATCCATGTCGGGCTCTACCAAGCCATCGATAAGCAAAAGGTCTTTGAAGGAACCTTGTTGGCCTTCGAAGAGGACGAGTTGACTATGGAATATATGGACAAGACGCGTAAGAAAACCGTCCAAATTCCATACAGTTTAGTATCAAAAGCACGTTTAGCAGTTAAATTATAGAAAAAGAAAGGATAGCTTTTGAGGATTCAAAAGTGAAGAAAACATGAGTAAAGAAATGCTAGAGGCCTTCCGCATTTTGGAAGAAGACAAGGGAATCAAAAAAGAAGACATCATCGACGCAGTAGTAGAGTCGCTTCGTTCCGCTTATCGCAGACGCTATGGTCAATCAGACAGCGTAGCCATTGACTTTAACGAAAAAACAGGTGACTTTACCGTTTATACTGTCCGTGAAGTGGTTGATGAAGTATTTGATAGCCGTTTGGAAATCAGCTTGAAAGATGCTCTTGCCATTAATTCAGCCTATGAACTTGGTGATAAAATCAAGTTTGAAGAAGCACCTGCTGAGTTTGGTCGTGTAGCAGCCCAATCTGCCAAACAAACCATCATGGAAAAAATGCGCAAGCAAACACGTGCCATCACTTACAATACTTACAAAGAACATGAGCAAGAAATCATGTCTGGTACAGTAGAACGCTTTGACAACCGCTTTATCTATGTCAACCTCGGCAGCATCGAAGCCCAATTGTCAAAACAAGACCAAATTCCTGGTGAAGTTTTTGCTTCTCATGATCGTATTGAAGTTTATGTCTACAAGGTTGAAGACAACCCTCGTGGTGTGAACGTCTTTGTTAGCCGTAGCCATCCAGAAATGATCAAACGTTTGATGGAGCAAGAAATTCCAGAAGTTTATGACGGAACTGTTGAAATCATGAGCGTGGCTCGTGAAGCTGGTGACCGTACTAAGGTTGCAGTTCGTAGCCATAATCCAAACGTGGACGCTATTGGTACAATCGTTGGACGTGGTGGAGCTAACATCAAGAAAATCACTAGCAAATTCCACCCAGCTCGCTATGATGCCAAGAGCGACCGTATGGTGCCAATCGAAGAAAATATCGATGTTATCGAGTGGGTAGCAGATCCAGCTGAATTTATCTACAATGCCATTGCTCCTGCTGAGGTTGACCAAGTTATCTTTGATGAAAACGACAGCAAACGTGCCTTGGTGGTTGTTCCTGATAACAAGCTTTCTCTTGCCATCGGTCGTCGTGGGCAAAACGTTCGCTTGGCAGCTCACTTGACTGGTTACCGTATCGATATCAAGTCTGCTAGCGAATTTGAAGCCATGGAAGAAGCTGGTTCGGTAGATTTGGAAGCAGAAAACGATACTGTAGAAGAATAAAAGCTGCTAGAGGAGGGAAAGATGAAAACGAGAAAAATCCCTTTGCGCAAGTCTGTTGTGTCCAATGAAGTGATTGATAAGCGTGATTTGCTCCGCATTGTCAAGAACAAGGAAGGACAAGTCTTTATCGATCCGACAGGCAAGGCCAATGGCCGTGGCGCTTATATCAAGCTAGACAATAAAGAAGCCCTAGAGGCGAAAAAGAAGAAGGTCTTTAACCGTAGCTTTGACATGGAAGTAGAAGAAAGCTTTTATGACGAGTTGATCGCTTATGTGGATCATAAAGTAAAAAGAAGAGAGTTAGGACTTGAATAAGCAAAAAATAAGCAATCTCTTGGGACTTGCTCAGAGAGCAGGGCGTATCATATCGGGTGAAGAGTTGGTCGTCAAGGCCATTCAAGACGGCAAGGCTAAGTTGGTCTTTCTAGCCCATGATGCTGGACCCAATCTAACCAAGAAGATTCAAGATAAAAGTCATTATTATCAAGTAGAAATTGTAACCGTGTTTTCAACACTGGAATTAAGCATAGCAGTCGGAAAATCGAGAAAGGTTTTGGCTGTAACAGATGCTGGATTTACAAAGAAAATGAGGTCTCTTATGGAATAGAAGAGGAGGACATGATTTGTCTAAGAAAAGATTGTACGAAATCGCAAAAGAACTTGGAAAAGAAAGTAAAGAAGTTGTAGCGCGTGCAAAAGAGTTGGGCTTGGATGTGAAAAGCCACTCATCAAGTGTGGAAGAAGCTGTCGCTGCAAAAATCGCTGCCAGCTTTAAGTCCGCAGCTGCTCCGAAATCAGAAGCAAAACCTGCAGCACCAAAAGCAAGTGCAGAAAAGAAAGCCGAAAAATCCGAGCCAGCTAAACCAGCTGTAGCCAAGGAAGAGGCAAAAACGGCTGAGCCAGTTGCTCTGAAGACAGAAAAAGTAGCAGCTAAGCCTCAAAGCCGTAATTTCAAGGCTGAGCGTGAAGCCCGTGCAAAAGAGCAGGCAGAACGACGCAAGCAAAATAAGGGCAATAACCGTGACCAACAACAAAACGGGAACCGTCAGAAAAACGACGGCCGCAATGGTGGAAAACAAGGTCAAGGCAACCGCGACAATCGTCGCTTTAATGATCAAGCTAAGAAACAGCAAGGTCAGCAAAATCGTGGAAATGAGCGTCGTCAACAAGAGGATAAACGTCCAAATCAAGCAGCTCCACGTATTGACTTTAAAGCCCGTGCAGCTGCCCTAAAAGCAGAACAAAATGCAGAGTACGCACGTTCAAGCGAGGAACGTTTCAAACAAACTCAGGCTGCCAAAGAAGCCTTGGCCCAAGCTAACAAACGCAAGGAACCAGAGGAAATCTTTGAAGAAGCTGCTAAGTTAGCTGAACAAGCGCAACAAGTTCAAGCAGTGGTTGAACCAGCTCCTGTAGCTAAAGAAGCTGCAGTGGATACACGTCGTAAGAAGCAAGCCCGACCAGACAAAGAACGTGATGATTATGATCACGAAGAAGATGGTCCTAGAAAACAACAAAAGAATCGAAGTAGTCAAAATCAAGTGAGAAATCAAAGAAATAGTAACTGGAATAACAACAAAAAGAACAAAAAAGGCAATAACAAGAACAACCGTAATCAGGCTCCAAAACCTGTTACGGAGCGTAAATTCCATGAATTGCCAACAGAATTTGAATATACAGATGGTATGACCGTTGCGGAAATCGCAAAACGTATCAAACGTGAACCAGCTGAAATCGTTAAGAAACTCTTTATGATGGGTGTCATGGCCACACAAAACCAATCTTTGGATGGGGAAACAATTGAACTCCTCATGGTGGATTACGGTATCGAAGCCAAACAAAAGGTTGAAGTGGATAATGCCGATATCGAACGTTTCTTTGTCGAAGATGGTTATCTCAATGAAGATGAATTGGTTGAGCGTCCACCAGTTGTAACTATCATGGGACACGTTGACCACGGTAAAACAACACTCCTAGATACCCTTCGTAACTCTCGTGTTGCGACAGGTGAAGCAGGTGGCATCACTCAGCATATCGGTGCCTACCAAATCGTGGAAAATGGTAAGAAGATTACCTTCCTTGATACACCAGGACACGCGGCCTTTACATCTATGCGTGCGCGTGGTGCATCTGTTACCGATATTACTATCTTGGTTGTAGCGGCAGATGACGGGGTTATGCCTCAGACTATCGAAGCCATTAACCACTCAAAAGCGGCGAACGTTCCAATCATCGTAGCCATTAACAAGATTGATAAACCAGGTGCTAACCCAGAACGCGTTATCGGTGAATTGGCAGAGCATGGTGTTATGTCAACTGCTTGGGGTGGAGATTCTGAATTTGTTGAAATTTCAGCTAAATTCAACCAAAACATCGAAGAATTGTTGGAAACAGTCCTTCTTGTGGCTGAAATCCAAGAACTCAAGGCAGACCCAACAGTTCGTGCGATTGGTACAGTTATCGAAGCTCGCTTGGATAAAGGAAAAGGTGCGGTCGCAACCCTTCTTGTTCAACAAGGTACCTTGAATGTTCAAGACCCTATCGTTGTCGGAAATACCTTCGGTCGTGTCCGTGCTATGACCAATGACCTTGGTCGTCGTGTCAAGGTGGCAGGACCATCAACGCCCGTTTCTATCACAGGTTTGAACGAAGCGCCGATGGCTGGTGACCACTTTGCCGTTTACGAAGATGAAAAATCTGCGCGTGCAGCAGGTGAAGAGCGTGCCAAACGTGCCCTCATGAAACAACGTCAAGCTACTCAACGTGTTAGCCTTGAAAATCTCTTTGATACACTTAAAGCTGGGGAACTCAAATCAGTTAACGTTATCATTAAGGCCGACGTACAAGGTTCTGTTGAAGCCCTTTCTGCCTCACTTCAAAAGATTGATGTGGAGGGTGTCAAAGTGACCATCGTTCACTCTGCGGTCGGTGCGATCAACGAATCAGACGTAACCCTTGCCGAAGCTTCAAATGCCTTTATCGTTGGTTTCAACGTACGCCCTACACCACAAGCTCGTCAACAAGCAGAAGCTGATGATGTAGAAATCCGTCTCCACAGTATTATCTACAAGGTTATCGAAGAGATGGAAGAAGCCATGAAAGGGATGCTTGATCCAGAATTCGAAGAAAAAGTTATCGGTGAAGCAGTTATCCGTGAAACCTTCAAGGTGTCTAAAGTGGGAACTATCGGTGGATTCATGGTTATCAACGGTAAGGTTACCCGTGACTCTAAAGTCCGTGTTATCCGTGATGGTGTCGTTATCTATGACGGCGAACTCGCAAGCTTGAAACACTACAAAGACGACGTTAAAGAAGTTACAAACGGTCGTGAAGGTGGATTGATGATTGATGGCTACAATGATATCAAGATGGATGATGTGATTGAGGCCTATGTCATGGAAGAAATCAAGAGATAATAGAGAAACGATAGCTCATTTGACTCGTCGTCAACAGCGCCTTGATGAACCCTCAGTTCTATCTAAGGCTTGTTTCCTAGATTCAAATGGCTCTAGTTCCTCTATCTAATAAAAATAGCTAGGTCTGCTGGCCTAGCTTTTGGTTCAAAGTAGAGAAAGGAATATCATGGCAAATCATTTCCGTACGGATCGTGTGGGCATGGAAATCAAGCGTGAAGTCAATGAGATTTTGCAAAAGAAAGTCCGTGATCCGCGTGTCCAAGGTGTGACCATCACAGATGTTCAGATGCTAGGTGACTTGTCTGTAGCCAAGGTTTACTACACCATTTTGAGTAACCTTGCTTCAGATAACCAAAAAGCCCAAATCGGGCTTGAAAAAGCAACTGGTACTATCAAACGTGAACTTGGTAGCAATTTAAAATTGTACAAAATCCCAGATTTGACCTTCGTCAAAGACGAGTCCATCGAGTATGGAAACAAGATTGACGAGATGCTACGCAATCTGGATAAGAACTAAGAAGAGGGGCAACCCTCTTTTTTGGTGTGTGCCAGTCCTCCTTATGGTATAATAAAATAAATAATATCATTTATAAACGATAATGGAGGTCGTCATGGACAATATCATCGATGTGTCAATTCCCGTTGCAGAAGTGGTGGACAAGCATCCAGAAGTCTTAGAGATTCTAGTGGAGTTGGGTTTTAAACCCCTTGCTAATCCCTTAATGCGCAATACAGTTGGTCGTAAAGTATCGCTCAAACAGGGTTCTAAGCTTGAAGGAACCCCTATGGACAAGATTGTCCGCACACTGGAAGCGAATGGTTACGAAGTGATTGGATTAGACTAATGGCAGATGAACGGATTCATATCCTACGGGATATTTTGTTAGAATTGCACAATGGCGCCTCTCCTGAGTCAGTTCAGGAGCGTTTTGATGCGACCTTTACTGGTGTGTCAGCCATCGAGATTTCCCTCATGGAGCACGAGCTGATGAACTCAGACTCAGGTGTTACCTTTGAAGATGTCATGGAGCTCTGTGATGTCCATGCCAATCTTTTTAAAAATGCTGTTAAGGGCGTCGAAGTGGAGGATACTGTACACCCTGGCCACCCAGTTCGCGTCTTCAAGGATGAAAATCTGGCTCTCCGTGCAGCTTTGATTCGCATTCGTAGATTGTTAGATACCTATGAGTCTGTGGAAGATGAAGAAATGCTTGCGGAGATGCGCAAGGGTTTGGTTCGTCAAATGGGGCTTTTGGGACAATTTGACATCCACTACCAGCGCAAGGAAGAGCTCTTCTTTCCTATCATGGAGCGCTATGGACACGATTCACCTCCTAAGGTCATGTGGGGAGTGGATGACCAGATTAGGGAACTCTTTCAAACAGCTCTAATGACAGCCAAGTCACTACCAGAAGTGTCAATTAGCACTGTAAAAGAAGATTTTGAAGCCTTTGCGACAGAGTTTGAAAGTATGATTTTCAAGGAAGAGTCCATCCTTCTCATGATTCTCCTTGAGTCCTTTACTCAGGATGACTGGCTTCAGATTGCGGAGGAGAGCGATGCCTATGGCTATGCCATTATCCGTCCGTCTGAGAAATGGGTGCCAGAACGTCAGCGCTTTGTTGAGGAAAAGAGCGCAGAGGAGCCGGTACAGCTAGAAACGGCAGAGGGTCAAGTTCAGCAAGTTATCGATACGCCAGAAGGGCAGTTTACCATTACCTTTACTCCTAAGGAAAAGGAAGCAGTGCTGGATCGCCATAGTCAACAGGCTTTTGGCAATGGCTATCTTTCAGTCGAGCAGGCCAATCTCATCCTCAATCACCTCCCTATGGAGATTACCTTTGTCAATAAAGACGACATTTTCCAGTATTACAATGACAATACGCCAGCTGACGAGATGATTTTCAAACGGACCCCGTCCCAAGTTGGGCGTAATGTCGAACTCTGCCATCCACCTAAGTACTTGGACAAGGTCAAGACTATCATGAAGGGACTTCGTGAGGGGACCAAGGACAAGTATGAAATGTGGTTCAAGTCGGAGTCGCGAGGCAAGTTTGTCCACATCACCTATGCCGCAGTACACGATGAAGACGGGGAATTCCAAGGAGTGTTGGAGTATGTTCAGGATATCCAACCCTACCGAGAGATTGATACGGACTATTTCCGTGGATTAGAATAAGGAGAATCAATGAGTTACGAACAGGAATTTATGAAGGAATTTGAAGCTTGGGTCAATACCCAGATCATGATCAATGACATGGCGCACAAGGAAAGTCAGAAGGTTTACGAAGAAGACCAAGACGAGCGTGCCAAAGATGCTATGATTCGTTACGAAAGCCGTTTGGATGCTTATCAGTTCTTGCTTGGAAAATTTGATAATTTCAAAGCAGGCAAGGGATTCCATGATTTGCCAGATGGCTTGTTTGGTGAGCGAAATTATTAAACGAGAAAGATTCTTGATTTTTTACTAAAATCTTGATAGAATATTTATATTAAATCCTTGTCAGAGCAGGGATTTTTTATTGAAAGGATTTTATCATGTCAAAGAAACTCAATCGTAAAAAACAATTACGAAATAGTCTCCGTCGCGCAGGTGCCTTTTCAAGTGCTGTGACTAAGGTTGTAGAAGAGACAAAGAAAGTCGTGAAACGTGCAGAACAGTCAGCAAGCCAAGCTGGTAAGGCTGTTTCTAAAAAAGTTGAACAAGCAGTAGAAGCTACCAAAGAGCAAGCTCAAAAAGTAGCTAATTCTGTAGAAGATTTTGCAGCAAACTTGGGTGGACTTCCACTTGATCGTGCTAAGACTTTCTATGATGAAGGCATCAAGTCTGCGTCAGATTTCAAAAACTGGACTGAAAAAGAACTCCTTGCCTTGAAAGGAATCGGCCCAGCTACCATCAAGAAATTGAAAGAAAACGGCATCAAGTTCAAGTAATCTTTCTTGTGCCTTGCATTTCCGTCAAAATCTTGCTACAATAGAGCCATTAGAGGTGTTTTGAATCCCACATTTTACAGAAAGTGGCGGTGCTGAGAAGTCCACAAATGTGTCAAAACTGGTTGCTAATGGATGAAAAATTGAAATAAAAGTGTCTTTTTGTTTTAAAGACGAGAGTTGCGGGCAACTGCCCGAAATTGGGTGGTACCGCGGATAAGCACATTCGTCCCTGTCATGTAGATGGCAGGGATTTTCTTTTGCGTCTTAGTCAAAGGGGGTTGTTATGAAGCAATCTTTTAAAACAAGTAAACTCTACTATGGATTTCCTATCTTCATTTTGGGGTATCAGGATCAGAATTTTGGACACAATATTACGACCTGTAGCTCCTCTTATAGCTTGGGAGATTGGCTAATCATCGGTGTCGGAGCTGAGGAAAATGCGGCAGAGCAAATCAAGCATTACCAGAAGTTTACTGTGAATATTCCTGATGAAAATCTCATGCTCGAGATGGAGCAGGCTGGTTTTATCACTCATCGAGAGAAATTGAAACACTTGGGGCTAGACTACGAGATTTCTGAACAGACTCAGTCTCCGATTTTAGAGGCTTGTCCAGTCGTGTTAGAATGTCAAGTTGATAGAATTATTGAGGAAGACGGTATTTGTCACATCTTTGCCAAGATTATCGAACGACTTTCTGATTCAGATTTCTTGGATGAGAAAGGGCATTTTAAAAATGACCGTTTTTCACCGACTTACTTTATGGGGGACGGTCACCAGCGCGTTTATCGCTATTTAGATAATCGTGTTGACCCTATGGGGAGCTTTATCAAGAAAGCGAGGAAGAAGGATGTCAAGAGCAACATTACCTGAACGAATCGCAACGGAGCGACTTATCCTACGAGTCCGTACAGTGGCGGATGCAGTGGATATCTTTGACTATGCCAGTCGGTCAGAAGTCTCCTATCCAGCAGGCTTTCCTCCAGTCAAGACCTTGGAAGATGAGGTTTACTATCTAGAGCATATCCTTCCCGAACGCAATCAAAAGGAAAATCTCCCAGCTGGCTATGGAATTGTCATCAAAGGAACCGATAAAGTCATTGGTTCTGTTGATTTCAACCATCGCCATGCGGATGATGTGCTAGAGATTGGCTATACCTTGCATCCAGACTATTGGGGTCGAGGCTATGTACCAGAAGCAGCGTTTGCCTTGATTGACTTAGCCTTTAAAGATTTGGGTCTTCACAAGATTGAACTGACTTGTTTTGGTTATAATGTCCAAAGTCAACGAGTCGCAGAAAAACTTGGATTTACCCTCGAAGCTCGAATCCGAGACCGTAAAGATGTTCAAGGAAACCGCTGTGACAGTCTGATATATGGCTTGCTGAAGAGTGAGTGGGAGGTGATTTGATGCATCTTTTCATCATTGGTGCTCCGGCTTCTGGAAAAATGACGATTGGTCAAGAACTATCTCGAATGACGAATGCTACCCTCTTTTATAACCATCAAGCCATTGATTTTGCACTAGAAATCTATCAGGACTTTACAGAGGAAATGTGGGAGTTTGTTCGAGGGATTACCTTTTCTTTCCTTGGAGCAAGTGCTAGGAATCAGCGATCTGTGATTTTAACAGACGTAATTGATTTTTCAAATCAGTACCAGCTACTGTATTTGAAGCAAATTCAGGATTTGTTGGATGACTACCATCAAGAGATTCTTTTTGTTGAGTTGGAAACAAGTCTTGAGGAGCGTTTACGTCGAAATCGAACGGAGAATCGATTAAAGCACAAACCCTTGAAACGACATATTGAGGTATCTGAAAGAGAAATTTTGGAGACAGCTGAAACACTTCAATTAAATTCCCAACTTCAACCGAATGAGCTGCATTACTACCTTAAAATAAATAATACGAATCTGTCTGCAGAAGAAGTTGCAAAGCAGATTCAAGAAAAAATGAAAACAATAGAGAAAGGACAAACACATGTCTAAAGAACTTTCACCTAAATACAATCCAGCCGAGGTTGAGGCTGGTCGTTACCAAAAATGGCTTGACGCTGATGTTTTTAAGCCTTCAGGCGATCAAAAGGCTAAGCCTTATTCCATCGTTATTCCACCACCAAACGTAACTGGTAAGCTTCACCTTGGTCACGCTTGGGATACGACTCTTCAAGATATCATCATCCGTCAAAAACGCATGCAAGGTTTTGACACGCTTTGGCTTCCTGGTATGGACCATGCTGGGATTGCAACTCAGGCTAAGGTAGAGGAGCGCTTGCGTGGTGAGGGTATTAGCCGTTATGACTTGGGTCGTGAAAAATTCCTAGAGAAAGTCTGGGAATGGAAAGACGAATATGCCACTACTATCAAGGAACAATGGGGCAAGATGGGGCTCTCAGTAGACTACTCTCGTGAGCGTTTCACTCTTGACGAAGGTTTGTCAAAAGCCGTTCGTAAGGTCTTTGTGGACCTTTACAAGAAAGGCTGGATCTACCGTGGTGAGTTTATCATCAACTGGGACCCAGCAGCTCGCACAGCCCTTTCTGATATCGAAGTTATCCACAAGGACGTAGAAGGTGCCTTCTACCACATGAACTATATGCTGGAAGACGGTTCACGCGCCCTTGAAGTTGCGACAACTCGTCCTGAGACGATGTTTGGGGACGTTGCGGTTGCGGTCAATCCAGAAGACCCACGCTACAAGGACTTGATTGGTAAAAACGTCATCCTTCCAATCGCTAATAAATTGATTCCAATCGTTGGGGACGAGCACGCAGATCCTGAGTTTGGTACGGGTGTCGTGAAAATCACGCCTGCTCACGATCCAAACGACTTCTTGGTTGGTCAACGCCATAACTTATCACAAGTTAACGTCATGAACGACGACGGAACCATGAATGACTTGGCCTTTGAATTTGCAGGGTTAGACCGTTTTGAAGCTCGTAAGGCAGTCGTGGCTAAGTTGGAAGAAATCGGTGCCCTTGTTAAAATCGAAAAACGTGTCCACAGTGTTGGTCACTCAGAACGTACAGGTGTCGTGGTTGAGCCACGCTTGTCTACTCAGTGGTTTGTCAAGATGGACCAATTGGCGAAAAATGCTATTGCCAACCAAGATACAGAGGACAAGGTAGAATTCTACCCACCTCGTTTCAACGATACCTTCCTTCAATGGATGGAAAATGTCCACGACTGGGTTATCTCACGTCAGCTCTGGTGGGGTCACCAAATCCCTGCTTGGTACAATGCTGAGGGTGAAATGTATGTCGGCGAAGAAGCACCTGAAGGTGACGGTTGGACTCAGGACGAAGATGTCTTGGATACGTGGTTCAGTTCTGCCCTTTGGCCATTCTCGACCATGGGCTGGCCTGATGTCGACTCAGAAGACTTCAAACGTTACTTCCCAACTTCAACCTTGGTAACAGGTTACGACATCATCTTCTTCTGGGTGTCTCGTATGATCTTCCAATCTTTGGAATTCACAGGACGCCAACCATTCCAAAATGTCCTTATCCACGGTCTCATCCGTGACGAGCAAGGACGCAAGATGTCTAAATCTCTCGGAAACGGGATTGATCCGATGGATGTCATCGAGAAATACGGTGCTGATGCCCTTCGTTGGTTCCTTTCAAACGGTTCTGCACCAGGGCAAGACGTCCGCTTCTCTTACGAGAAAATGGATGCTTCATGGAACTTCATCAACAAGATCTGGAACATCTCTCGCTACATCCTCATGAACAATGAAGGATTGACCCTTGAGCAAGCTACTGCCAATGTGGAAAAAGTTATCAACAAGGAAGCTGGAAATGTCACAGATCGCTGGATTCTCCACAACCTCAATGAAACCATCGGAAAAGCAACTGCTAACTTTGATAAGTTTGAGTTTGGTGTGGCTGGACATATCCTCTACAACTTCATCTGGGACGAGTTTGCGGACTGGTACGTTGAATTGACCAAGGAAGTCCTTTATAGCGACAACGAAGAAGAGAAAGTCATCACACGTTCTGTTCTCCTTTATACTTTGGATAAGATCCTTCGTCTCCTTCACCCAATCATGCCATTCGTGACAGAGGAAATCTTTGGACAAATTTCAGAAGGATCTATCGTTACAGCGGAATACCCAACTGTTAACCCAGCCTTTGAAGATCTTGCTGCTCACACAGGTGTGGAAAGTCTTAAAGACTTGATCCGTGCTGTTCGGAATGCGCGTGCAGAAGTAAACGTAGCACCAAGCAAGCCAATCACTATCCTTGTTAAGACAAGCGATAGCGACTTAGAAGCCTTCTTTAACAGTAATGTCAACTACATCAAACGCTTCACAAATCCAGAACACTTGGAAATCGCATCAACCATCCCTGCACCTGAACTCGCAATGTCAAGCGTCATCACAGGAGCAGAAATCTACTTGCCTCTCGCAGACCTCCTCAATGTCGAAGAAGAACTCGCTCGTCTCGACAAGGAACTGGCTAAATGGCAAAAAGAACTGGATATGGTCGGCAAGAAGCTCTCTAACGAACGCTTCGTAGCAAACGCCAAACCAGAAGTCGTCCAAAAAGAACGCGACAAACAAGCCGATTACCAAGCCAAGTACGATGCGACCGTAGCACGTATTGATGAGATGAAGAAGTTGGTGAAATAAGTAATTATATAAATATAATAAAACGCAGTGTAAAAACTGTGTTTTTTTGGTATAATGAAATCAATATCTATTGATGGAGAAAGTGATGTCGAAACACCCGCATTATGAATTGTTAAATTTAATTGGTTACGGTCTTGCCAAGTTTGATAAGCTTTTTATAAAAGAATTTCAGTGCTCTAGCAAGTCGGAGTTTTATCGCTATGTGGTGTCTCTTGGAATTGCTGAAACAACAGGAGTTGTAAAAAATAGAATGGATTTATTTGATCCTTATTTTGACAATAATCGAAAAGGTTGGTGGCAGAAAGCTGAAGTTTACCGTTTTCGTAAAGATTTAATTGATATGATGTTTGGAAATGAAGATGTTCATAGTTATGCTGAAATCGTTAAAATGTTACTTGCTAGTGAAGGCAAGCGAACAGGCATTACTACCATTGAAAAACCAATTATTCTAACTAAATTCAAACGTCTACAAGAAACTGGAATGGAAGCAGAAAATTATTTTATACTCAACTTTGATAAAGAAGAAAAATTTCAAGGTGGACAGTTAACTGATGCCCGTCTTTATGGTGATGGATATGATTTCCAAGTAGATGTTCATGAGCATTCCTACCTTGCAGAAGTTAAAGGGATTCGAAAACCTAAGGGACGTATTCGTTTGACTGCCAACGAATTTGAAAAAGCAAAAGAGTTTCAATCAGATTTTATTTTATCTCTGGTCACCAACCTAGATGATATTCCAAAGTTAGTGTTAATTGATAATCCTTTAAAACATTTTGAGTTTAAAAAGAATATTATAAAAAATGAAATCATTGAATATAGAAGCTTAGAAGATTTGTATTAGTTCCCCCTTAACCTTTGACTATTCTGCAAAATTATCGTAAAATAAAGAGTAAATGATAAAATGAGGTCAGAGTCTGTTCGCTCTGGCGATAGTAGTATAAATGAGGAGAAACGCTTTGGAATTAGAAGTATTTGCTGGGCAAGAAAAAAGTGAACTATCTATGATTGAGGTAGCGCGTGCTATCTTGGAACTTCGTGGTCGCGACCATGAGATGCATTTTAGCGATCTTGTAAACGAAATTCAAAACTACCTTGGAACATCAAACAGCGATATCCGCGAAGCCTTGCCTTTGTTCTACACAGAGTTGAACTTTGACGGTAGCTTCATCTCTCTTGGGGACAACAAATGGGGTCTTCGTTCATGGTATGGTGTGGACGAAATTGACGAAGAAATCATCGCTCTTGAAGAAAATGACGACGATGAAGTAGCACCAAAAGCTAAGAAAAAACGCGTCAATGCCTTCATGGATGGCGATTCAGATGCTATTGACTACAATGCAGATGATCCAGAAGACGAAGATGCATACGAAGCAGATCCAGCTCTTTCATACGATGATGAAAATCCAGATGATGAGAAAAATGAAGTGGAAGCTTACGATGCAGAAATCAACGAAATCGCTCCAGATGACTTGGGTGAAGATGTGGATCTCAACGAAGAAGACGACGAGTTTTCAGACGATGATTCTGAAAACACCGAGGAATAAAAGTTAGCTATTGACAATTTTCCTATTTTTAGGTATCATATTGTTCGGGCACCTCTTTTAGAGGTCGGGGCTCCCTAGTTATTAGGGAGCTATTTTTGTTTTTTCAAGAAGTTATCTTCTTGTATTTTATACTCAATGAAAATCAAAGAGCAAACTAGGAAACTAGCCGCAGGCTGTACTTGAGTACGGCAAGGCGACGTTGACGCGGTTTGAAGAGATTTTCGAAGAGTATTTGTTGTGAATCTGGTGCAGTAGTCCCAGATTATTCTTATTAGTAGGGTCTTGTTTTCTATGTCCCCTTGTAGTTGACAAGACCTTGAGCATTTTAGAAAGAGGAATCTATGTCTACGAAATATATTTTTGTAACTGGTGGTGTGGTATCGTCTATTGGGAAAGGGATTGTGGCAGCGAGTCTGGGCCGTCTCTTGAAAAATCGTGGTCTCAAAGTAACCATTCAAAAGTTTGACCCTTATATCAATATTGATCCGGGAACTATGAGTCCTTACCAGCACGGGGAAGTTTTTGTGACAGATGACGGAGCTGAGACAGATTTGGACTTGGGTCACTATGAACGTTTCATCGATATCAATCTTAACAAATATTCCAACGTGACAACTGGTAAAATTTACAGTGAAGTTCTTCGTAAGGAACGCCGTGGAGAATACCTTGGGGCAACTGTTCAGGTTATTCCTCATATCACAGATGCTTTGAAAGAAAAAATCAAGCGTGCCGCTCTAACGACCGACTCTGATGTCATTATCACAGAGGTCGGCGGAACTGTTGGGGATATCGAGTCCTTGCCATTCCTAGAGGCCCTTCGTCAGATGAAGGCAGATGTGGGTGCGGATAATGTCATGTATATCCATACAACCTTGCTGCCATACCTCAAGGCTGCTGGTGAAATGAAGACCAAACCAACTCAACACTCTGTAAAAGAATTGCGTGGACTGGGAATTCAACCAAATATGTTGGTTATTCGTACAGAAGAGCCAGCTGGTCAAGGAATTAAAAACAAACTGGCCCAGTTCTGTGATGTGGCACCAGAAGCCGTTATCGAGTCTTTAGACGTTGAACATCTTTACCAAATTCCATTGAACTTGCAGGCGCAAGGTATGGACCAAATTGTTTGTGACCATTTGAAATTAGACGCTCCAGTAGCGGATATGACAGAGTGGTCAGCTATGGTGGACAAGGTCATGAACCTCAAGAAACAAGTAAAAATTTCCCTTGTCGGTAAGTATGTAGAGTTGCAAGATGCCTACATCTCAGTGGTCGAAGCCTTGAAACACTCTGGTTATGCCAATGATGCAGAAGTTAAAATCAATTGGATCAATGCCAATGATGTGACAGCAGAGAATGTGGCAGAGCTCTTGTCTGATGCGGACGGAATCATCGTGCCAGGTGGTTTCGGTCAACGTGGTACTGAAGGGAAAATCCAAGCTATCCGCTATGCGCGTGAGAATGATGTTCCAATGTTGGGAGTCTGCTTGGGAATGCAGTTGACTTGTATCGAGTTTGCTCGTCACGTTTTGGGTCTTGAAGGTGCCAATTCTGCAGAGCTTGCACCAGAAACAAAATACCCTATCATTGATATCATGCGTGATCAGATTGATGTTGAGGATATGGGAGGAACCCTTCGTTTGGGACTTTATCCGTCTAAGTTGAAACGTGGCTCTAAGGCAGCAGCTGCTTATCACAATCAAGAAGTGGTGCAACGCCGTCACCGTCATCGTTATGAGTTTAACAACGCCTTCCGTGAGCAGTTTGAGGCAGCAGGTTTTGTCTTCTCAGGAGTTTCTCCGGACAATCGTTTGGTCGAAATCGTGGAAATTCCTGAAAATAAATTCTTTGTAGCGTGTCAGTATCACCCTGAACTTTCAAGTCGTCCAAACCGCCCAGAAGAACTCTACACTGCCTTTGTTACTGCAGCAGTTGAGAACAGCAATTAGCAAAATTCGAACCTTTGAGAACAATCTCAGAGGTTTTTAATCCATTCAGGAAAATCTTGCTAACTCAGGCGCTTGGCAATAAGAATCAGAAGTTCACTTTCCTCACCGAGGGAAGTGATTTTCCTTGCTCATATACTGCTTCCTCATTTGTCCTAAAGCCTTTTTTGTGTTAAAATGAATGGTATGAAAGCTAAAAAAATGTGGATGGCAGGTCTGGCTCTGCTTGGTATTGGGAGCCTTGCCCTTGCTACGAAAAAAGTTGCAGATGACCGTAAGCTCAGGAAGACTCAGGAAGAGTTGACAGCGATTGTACGAGACCATTTTTCAGACATGGGGGAAATTGCGACTCTCTATGTTCAAGTTTATGAAAGCAGTCTGGAGAGCTTAGTTGGTGGCGTCATTTTTGAGGATGGCCGTCATTATACCTTTGTCTATGAAAATGAAAACTTAGTCTATGAGGAGGAAGTCTTATGATACAACCAGCAAGTTTAGAAGAATTGGCATCTTTGGTGGAAAAAGAGGGCAAGAAGGTCTTTCTTTTTGTGGCAGACTGGTGTGGCGATTGTCGTTATATCTATCCTGCCTTACCAGAAATTGAGGAGACCAATCCAGAGTTCACCTTTATTCGAGTGGATAGAGACCAGTATATGGATTTGGCCAAACTCTGGGATGTATATGGAATTCCTAGCCTTGTTGTTCTAGAAAAGGACAAGGAAATCGGTCGTTTTGTCAATCGAGACCGTAAAAGCAAGCAACAAATCAACGACTTTTTAGCAGGACTGAAATAGGAGAAAAAGGAAACAATGATTTTTACATATAATAAAGAACATGTCGGTGATGTCCTTATGGTCATCGTGGAAAATAGCGGAGATGCCAAACTAGATGTGGAGCGCAAAGGTAAGGTAGCTCGAGTTTTCCTCAATGAAAATGGAGAAACAGTGGCGTGGAATATTTTCGAAGTTTCAAGTTTGTTTGAAATTGCAGAGCGCGGTCAAGTCTTTTTATCAGATGAACAGATCGCTCGTTTGAACCAAGAATTACAGGCGGAAGGCTTTGCAGAAGAAATTGTCAATGACAAGGAACCTAAGTTTGTTGTTGGTGAAATTGTCGAGATGGTAGCCCATCCAGATAGTGACCACCTCAACATCTGCCAAGTTGCAGTCGCAAGTGATAAGACTGTACAAATCGTTGCAGGGGCTCCTAATGCGCGTGTCGGGTTGAAAACCATTGTAGCCCTTCCTGGAGCAATGATGCCCAAAGGCAATCTTATTTTCCCAGGTGAGCTTCGTGGCGAAAAGAGTTTTGGCATGATGTGTAGCCCTCGTGAATTGTATCTGCCAAATGCTCCGCAAAAACGTGGTGTTATTGAATTATCAGAAGACCAAGTTGTTGGAACTCCATTTGACCCAGCCAAACACTGGACTGCCTAAGAAGTTGTTAATATCTGATAGACCAGCTAGAAGGAAATAAGATGGCAAAAAATGTTGTGATTACAGGAGCGACATCAGGAATTGGTGAAGCGATTGCGCGTGCTTATCTGGAGCAGGGTGAGAATATCGTTCTAACAGGACGACGGACAGACAGACTAGAAACCCTCAAGTCGGAGTTTGAAGAAACTTTTCCAAATCAAGTAGTTTGGACCTTTCCACTAGATGTGACGGATATGGCCATGGTGAAGACTGTCTGCTCCGATATTCTAGAAACGATAGGTCAGATTGATATTCTAGTCAACAATGCCGGACTGGCTCTAGGTTTAGCACCCTATCAGGACTATGAAGAGTTGGATATGTTGACAATGTTGGATATCAATGTTAAAGGTTTGATGGCAGTCACTCGCTGTTTCTTGCCAGCAATGGTAAAAGTCAATCAAGGACATATCATTAATATGGGGTCAACCGCAGGAATTTATGCCTATGCAGGTGCAGCAGTTTATTCAGCTACCAAGGCAGCGGTTAAGACCTTTTCAGATGGATTGCGAATTGATACCATCGCAACGGATATCAAGGTGACAACCATTCAGCCAGGGATTGTCGAAACAGATTTTTCTACAGTGCGTTTTCATGGTGACAAAGAGCGGGCTGCGACGGTTTATCAGGGAATCGAAGCCTTGCAGGCACCGGACATCGCCGACACAGTAGTCTATGTGACGAGTCAACCTCGTCGTGTGCAGATTACAGATATGATCATTATGGCAAATCAACAAGCGACAGGTTTCATGGTTCATAAAAAATAAAAAATTTTTTCTCGAAAAGTTACAAATTTCTGTAACTTTTTTTGATTTCCTACGAATAGATAAGTAGGAGGAAAAAATATGTATAATAAAGTTATCATGATTGGGCGTTTGACGTCTACACCAGAATTGCACAAAACCAACAATGACAAGTCAGTAGCGCGAGCGACTATTGCAGTCAACCGTCGTTACAAAGACCAAAACGGGGAACGCGAAGCTGACTTTGTCAATATGGTTTTATGGGGCAGACTAGCAGAAAGCTTGGCCAGCTACGCAACTAAAGGTAGTCTAATTTCAGTGGATGGAGAATTACGTACCCGTCGTTTTGAGAAAAATGGTCAGATGAACTACGTGACCGAAGTACTTGTTACTGGATTCCAACTCTTGGAAAGTCGTGCTCAACGTGCCATGCGTGAAAATAATGCAGGCCAAGATTTGACAGATTTGGTCTTGGAAGAGGAAGAATTACCATTTTAAACATTGAAAAGTCTGAGTTGGTCTCAGGCTTTTTATCTTGAGAAAGTCAGACTTTTTCCTTGACTATTTCTGACCAAGTGATACAATAGAACTATAAATTAGCACTCAGATATAAAGAGTGCTAATAATATGTAGTTCATCATGGAGGAAAACAGATGTTGAAACCATTAGGGGACCGTGTGGTCTTACAAGTAGAAGAAAAAGAACAAACTGTTGGAGGCTTTGTTCTTGCAGGTTCAGCCCAAGAAAAAACCAAAACAGCTCAAGTTGTGGCTACTGGACAAGGTGTTCGTACCTTGAACGGTGACTTGGTTGCTCCAAGTGTTAAGGCTGGAGATCGTGTCTTAGTTGAAGCCCACGCAGGTCTCGATGTCAAAGACGGCGATGAAAAGTACATCATCGTTGGCGAAGCGAACATCTTGGCTATCATTGAAGAATAGAAGGAGAAAGTAAGTATGTCAAAAGAAATTAAATTTTCATCAGATGCCCGTTCAGCTATGGTCCGTGGTGTCGATATCCTTGCAGATACTGTTAAAGTAACCTTGGGACCAAAAGGTCGTAATGTTGTTCTTGAAAAGTCATTCGGTTCACCCTTGATTACCAATGACGGTGTGACTATTGCCAAAGAAATCGAATTGGAAGACCATTTTGAAAATATGGGTGCCAAATTGGTATCAGAAGTAGCTTCAAAAACCAACGATATCGCAGGTGACGGAACGACAACTGCAACAGTCTTGACCCAAGCAATTGTCCGCGAAGGCATCAAAAACGTCACAGCAGGTGCGAATCCAATTGGTATCCGTCGTGGGATTGAAACAGCAGTTGCTGCAGCAGTTGAAGCCTTGAAAAACAACGCTATTCCTGTTGCCAACAAAGAAGCTATCGCTCAGGTTGCAGCCGTATCTTCTCGTTCTGAAAAAGTTGGTGAGTACATCTCTGAAGCCATGGAAAAAGTTGGCAAAGACGGAGTCATCACTATCGAAGAGTCACGTGGTATGGAAACAGAGCTTGAAGTCGTAGAAGGAATGCAGTTCGACCGTGGTTATCTTTCACAGTACATGGTGACAGATAGCGAAAAAATGGTGGCTGACCTTGAAAATCCATACATTTTGATTACTGATAAGAAGATTTCAAATATCCAAGAAATCTTGCCACTTCTAGAAAGCATTCTCCAAAGCAATCGTCCACTCTTGATTATTGCGGATGATGTGGATGGCGAAGCTCTTCCAACTCTTGTTTTGAACAAGATTCGTGGAACCTTCAACGTAGTAGCAGTTAAGGCACCTGGTTTTGGTGACCGTCGCAAAGCCATGCTTGAAGACATTGCCATCTTAACAGGCGGAACAGTTATCACAGAAGACCTTGGTCTTGAGTTGAAAGATGCTACAATTGAAGCACTTGGTCAAGCAGCGAGAGTAACTGTGGATAAAGATAGCACTGTTATCGTAGAAGGTGCTGGAAATCCTGAAGCGATTTCTCACCGTGTTGCGGTTATCAAGTCTCAAATCGAAACCACAACTTCTGAGTTTGACCGTGAAAAATTACAAGAACGCTTGGCGAAATTGTCAGGTGGTGTAGCGGTTATTAAGGTCGGAGCCGCTACTGAAACTGAGTTGAAAGAAATGAAACTCCGCATTGAAGATGCCCTCAACGCTACTCGTGCAGCTGTTGAAGAAGGAATCGTTGCAGGTGGTGGAACAGCCCTTGTAAATGTGATTCCAGCCGTGGCTGATTTGGAATTGACAGGAGACGAAGCAACGGGCCGCAATATTGTTCTCCGCGCCTTGGAAGAACCTGTTCGTCAAATCGCACACAATGCAGGATTTGAAGGGTCTATCGTTATCGATCGTTTGAAAAATGCCGAGCTTGGTACAGGTTTCAACGCAGCAACTGGTGAATGGGTCAACATGATTGATCAAGGGATTATCGACCCAGTTAAAGTGAGTCGTTCAGCTCTACAAAATGCAGCATCTGTAGCCAGCTTGATTTTGACAACGGAAGCAGTCGTAGCCAATAAACCAGAACCAGTAGCTCCGGCTCCAGCAATGGATTCAAGCATGATGGGCGGTATGATGTAAGCTTTCTATAGAAAACAATTTATAAAAAACACAAAAGGAGGGAATGGCTATTCCTCCTTTTTATGCTATTCACTTCTAAATTGATTTGAGCTCTCCTAACTTATATGATAAAATAAGACTAGAAAAAGGAGAAGAACATGATCGATGTAGAAGAAATTCTGAGCAAGATGAACCCCAATCAGAAGATTAATTATGACCGTGTCATGCAGAAAATGGTACAAGTATGGGAGAAAAATGAGCAACGTCCAACTATTCTCATGCACGTTTGCTGTGCCCCTTGTAGTACCTATACACTAGAATATTTGACCAAGTATGCAGATGTGACCATCTATTTTGCCAATTCTAATATCCATCCCAAGGCAGAATACCACAAGCGGGCTTACGTCACCAAGAAATTTGTCAGTGATTTCAATGAGCGAACAGGAAATACGGTTCAGTACCTAGAAGCTCCCTACGAACCAAATGAATACCGTAAGTTAGTCAGAGGACTGGAAGAAGAGCCTGAAGGTGGTGACCGTTGTAAGGTTTGCTTTGACTACCGCCTGGATAAGACAGCGCAAGTGGCTATGGATTTAGGTTTTGACTATTTTGGCTCAGCCTTGACCATCAGTCCTCATAAGAATTCTCAAACCATTAACAGCATCGGAATCGATGTGCAAAAAATTTATACAACCCTTTATCTTCCAAGTGATTTCAAGAAAAATCAGGGCTACAAACGTTCAGTAGAGATGTGTGAAGAGTATGATATCTACCGTCAATGTTATTGTGGATGCGTCTATGCAGCCCAGGCTCAGAATATTGACCTTGTTCAGGTTAAGAAAGATGCTACAGCTTTCTTGCTGGATAAGGATGTTGAAAAAGACTATTCTCATATTAAATTTACTGTTACGAAATTAGATATATAAATGAAAACTTGCCTCAAAGTAGTTTTTTTGCTAGTAGAAAAGCGATAGACAGAAATTGTTGGACCAATCTTTGAATTTCTAGTCCAAGGCTTGTGAGTCTTCAACAAGCCTTGGATTCTTAAAAAAATGAAGTTTTGCTCAAAAGAGCTTTTTAAATTAAAACGAGCAATTATCAGTTCAAATCTGTTTCAAAAGAAGAACGGATAAATTAATCCATGCTTTGTTTTTGAGTTAGGAAGTTAAGCATGCCAAACTGAGTCGTAGGAATAAATTTCTTTATAGAAATGTGTTACAACGTTGCTATAACGAAATATTCCTTTTTTGCATTTATACAACTTATTTAACACTATCTTTATTCTTGTGATATAATGTCAAATTATAGAGTGGAGGTCATTTAAAATGATTGATAAAGTAATTGAACAATATAAAAGTCATGATAATCTTGATATTCGAGTAGAATTGCATAAGAAGTATTCAAAAAATAAATTGGGATTTAATAATTGGATATTTTCTAACTACCAAATCACTGATGAAGTAAAGGTTCTAGAATTGGGATGTGGTACAGGAGAACTGTGGAAAAGTAATAGTGATTCTATAGATAAAACGAAGCAGTTGGTTGTTACAGATTTTTCTAAAGATATGGTAAAAACAACGAAGTCAGTAATTGGAAATAGAGACAATGTCAACTATAAGATAATGGATATTCAAAAGATTTCTTTTGAGAATGAAACGTTTGATATTGTTATTGCTAATATGCTTTTACATCATGTGAATGATATTCCTAAAGCTCTCTCTGAGGTGAATAGGGTCTTAAAAACAGGAGGAATTTTTTACTGTGCTACATTTGGTGAAAAAGGAGTTGTAAATTATTTGGCAAGTTTATTTAAAGATGAGGTTAATCAAGATTTAGAAAATAAAACGTTTACTTTACAAAATGGTAAAAGGTACCTGAGTAGGTATTTTAACTCTATCGATACATTACTCTATGACGATGAGTTACAGGTGACAAGTATAGATGATCTTGTTCAATATATTCAATCCTTGAAAGGAATTTCTGGAATAGGTTCACTAGAAGAGGAAATAATACGTAAAAGATTGGAAAGTGAGTTTAATAATGATATGTTGATCATTCCTAAAGAATATGGTATGTTTATCGCTCGAAAAGAAAGTTAAGGGAACGAAAGTGTGAAAAATTATGGAGAAGCTTTTCGATATTTTAGAAAATTAAACGGATATTCTTTAGAGTATGCTGCAGCTGATTCTATATCAAAATCTCAACTTTCTAGATTTGAAAGAGGAGAAAATGAAATTTCTCTTTCAACGTTCTTTAAATTATTGTCAAATATCAATGTTTCGATAGAGAATTTTTGTAATTACTTAGAACATTATAAAAGATCGGAGTTTGATGATTTTTTGGTTAACTTATCTCCAAATTTTTATAGTTTGAATACTAAAGGATTGGAGGAAATAAAAAATGAGCAACAAAAACTTTTTGAGAAGAGTGGAGAAAAAACTCATAAAATAAATACAATTATGGTTCAGGGATTATTAAATCGGATAGATTGTAATTATGTAGTTAGTAGAGATGATCTAAATTTAGTATATGACTATTTATTTCAGAAGGAACGATGGGAGTCTTATGAGATAACATTGATTGGTAATTTATATCATCTTTTTGAAATAGATTATATTTACAGGGTCGGAAAAGAAATACTAGAGCGTACACATTATTACGAAAAAATCGGTAAGAATAGAAATTTAGTTGTGTCAGCTTGTTTAAATTTTTGGTTCTGTTGCCTTGAAAATTCACATCTAATATATGCAGACTACTTTGAAATGAAATTAAAGAAATTATTAAAAGATGACACAAAAGTTTTTGAAAAATCTACATTCAAATTTGTAGAAGGATATAAAATATACCTGACTGAATCTAAAGAATCTGGAATTAAACAAATGAACAATGTCATAAAATATTTTGAGTTTATTGAATCTAAAAGTATTGCTTTATATTTTCAAAAACGATTAAATGAGTTGGTAGATTAAATAGCATTTTCTCTGTAAAGATATTATTTTTAAAATGTTGTGCTAAATGATTGATGCTAGGTGGAAATACCAAAAATAAATTATTTGATACGAAGTTGACCTGTATTTTTATACTAATCATCTCCGTATTTTTGTATTAAACGATATAAGTTTGTTGTAAACTTACAAGGAATAAAGACATTAAAAAATAACAGTATATCTATTTGTTTTATATATTTTACGAATTCTGCATAAATCTCTTTCTAGTAATGTGTTGTAACTCTGCTATAATGGATTTATTCCTTTTTGTGTTTACACAATTTATTTTACACTACCAAAAAATAAGGTCAGGATTTTGTTCCTGACCTTTGACAACTTTACCGATTCTTTAGTTCTACATAGCGCTTGTACCAAATGTTTACATAGGCTTCTGAGAAAGGCCCACGTCCATTGTTAATCCAATCAACAAGAATTTTGACATGTTCTTTTAAAATATAGTCCAAGTCATCAGAATAATTCATTTTGCGTTTGTGACGCTCATACTCCTCAACGTCCAAGAGACGTTTTTCCCCATCTGTAAAAATTTTAACATCCAAATCGTAATCAATATACTTCAGTGCTTCTTCATCCAGATAGTAGGGGCTAGCCATATTGCAATAGTAGGAAATTCCGTTATCACGAATCATGGCAATGATATTAAACCAATATTTCTTGTGAAAGTAAACAATAGCCGGTTCTCGAGTGACCCAACGACGACCATCACTTTCGGTAACCAGTGTATGATCGTTGACACCAATAATGGCGTTTTCTGTTGTTTTTAGTACCATGGTGTCCCGCCAAGTTCGGTGGAGACTCCCATCATGCTTATAACTTTGAATTGTAATAAAGTCGCCTTCTTTTGGAAGCTTCATAACTAACCAACTTTCTACAATTTATAAGTTTATCGTTTACTATTGTACCATAAAATTACCTAAAATCTGTGAATTTTACATGAAAATATTAAAGATATTCTCTGAGAGCGCTTGCTATATCCGAAAAATCGTAGCCCTTTCGTGCTAAAACTTGGGTTAAACGCTGTTTAAGTTCGTATCCTTCATATTTTCGGGCATACTTGGCATATTGCTTATCAAGTTCCTTGAAGATGAGTTCCTGAGTCGTTTCTTGGTCAACTTGACTATCCAACTGGTCAAAGGCACTTTTAGCATCAGAATAGGAAAACCCCTTGTTGGTCAGATTTTGTATAATCTTATCCTGCAAAGCACGAGCAGGAAGCATTCCCTCATATTTTTTCAATAGTTTATTAGATACACGTTGAGCAACTTCAGAAAAATCAAATTCTTTCAAGTTCTCTTCTATAGTAGATTTTGAAATCCCTTTTTGTGTTAGTTTCTGAGTCAGTACATAAGGCCCCTTGTCTCCTGAAAGTTGATTGGCATTGATGATAGCATAAGCGTACTGAGCATCATTAATCCACTTATCTTCTTTAAGATTAATAATGACTTGAGAAACTGTTTTTGCATCAATATCGTATTTTTTTAGATATTCTCTGACCTCTTTTTCAGTGCGTGCTTTAAAGGATAAATGGTAGAGGGCCAGATTCTTACCATAAGAAAATTGGGCAAAGTCCTGAATCTCTTTCAATTCTTCTTGGCTTATCACCTTATCTCTTGATAACATAAAACGAACAATTGTATCTTCAGTAATGTAGCATTTGTCGTCATTATCAAGCTCCATCAGATAGAGTCTTTTTTTCTTTTCAAGTTTTGTGATTTTCATAGTTCTATTATAACTCAAAATGTGATAAGATAGGGGTATGAATCTGAAAGTGAAACAAAAAATACCATTAAAAATCAAGCGCATGGGAATTAATGGTGAGGGAATCGGCTTTTATCAAAAAACATTAGTCTTTGTGCCTGGTGCTCTCAAAGGAGAAGATATCTATTGTCAGATTACTTCTATTAAACGTAACTTTGTTGAGGCAAAATTACTGAAGGTCAACAAGAAGTCTAAATTCCGTGTTGTGCCAGCATGTACTATTTACAATGAGTGCGGAGGCTGCCAAATCATGCACCTGCATTATGATAAGCAGCTGGAGTTCAAGACGGACTTACTTCATCAAGCGCTGAAAAAATTTGCTCCTGCAGGATATGAAAACTATGAAATCCGTCCAACTATTGGAATGCAGGAACCAAAGTACTACCGTGCTAAGTTACAATTTCAGACTCGAAAATTTAAGAATCAGGTCAAGGCGGGATTATATGCACAAAACTCTCACTATTTAGTAGAGTTGAAAGACTGCCTGGTACAAGACAAGGAAACCCAAGTGATTGCTAATCGTCTAGCAGAATTACTTACTTATCACCAGATTCCAATCACGGATGAGAGAAAAGTTCTAGGTGTTAGAACTATAATGGTTCGACGAGCAAGAAAGACTGGACAGGTTCAGATTATTATTGTTACAAACCGCCAGCTTAATTTAACCTTGCTGGTAAAAGATTTAATTAAAGATTTTCCAGAGGTTGTGACAGTAGCTGTGAATACAAATACAGCTAAAACCAGTGAGATTTATGGTGAAAAGACAGAGATTATCTGGGGAGAAGAGAGTATTCAAGAAGGTGTTCTTGATTATGAATTTTCACTATCCCCTCGAGCATTCTATCAACTAAATCCTGAACAAACAGAAGTCCTCTATAGCGAGGCGGTAAAAGCGTTGGATGTTAGTAAAGAAGACCATTTGATTGACGCTTATTGTGGAGTTGGAACGATTGGATTTGCCTTCGCAAAGAAAGTTAAAACACTCAGAGGTATGGATATTATTCCAGAAGCCATTGAAGATGCCAAGCGAAATGCTAAAAGAATGGGATTTGACAACACACATTACGAAGCTGGAACAGCAGAGGAGATTATTCCTCGCTGGTATAAGGAAGGCTACCGAGCAGATGCTCTGATTGTGGATCCACCACGTACAGGTCTGGACGATAAGTTATTAGATACTATTCTTACCTATGTACCAGAAAAAATGGTCTATATTTCTTGCAATGTTTCGACCTTGGCTCGTGATTTGGTACGTTTAGTAGAAGTCTATGATCTCCATTATATCCAGTCGGTCGATATGTTCCCACATACAGCTCGAACGGAAGCTGTTGTAAAATTAATAAAAAAAGATAAAAAAAGTAGTTGACAAGTCTGAAAAAGTCTGTATAATAGTAAGAGTTGAAAACAACTCAGGTCCGTTGGTCAAGGGGTTAAGACACCGCCTTTTCACGGCGGTAACACGGGTTCGAATCCCGTACGGACTATGGTATGTTGCGGCTGGAACACTTGATGAAAAAAGTTCAAAAAAGTTTCAAAAAAGTGTTGACAAGCGAAAGCGACTGTGATATACTAATATAGTTGTCACTTGAGAGAAGCAA